>JANNDD010000117.1:0-3919 GCA_031387365.1 Armatimonas sp.
CCACGGGTTATATTAGTAACGACCCTATTACGTTGGTTAGCTTTTTTGTAGGCGGAATGTTTTTTTTACGCATGGTATTAATGCGGAAAATACCAAGGAATACACCTGTTGCACGTTTGACTCTTCCCCTGGTAATTCTAATGATTCTGGAAATTTTCAACCCTTTGCAAGGAGGAGTCACCGTTGGTATTGGAGGTGCTATTTTTAGATTGACTCCACTTTTTTGGTACTTTATTGGGTTCAAAAAAGGTAATCGCGCTGTTGCTAGGATTGTTTTTGTTTTTATTGTTGTAATTGGCGTGTTTGAATCCTTTATCGGCCTAAGGCAGACCATTGGGTTGAATGAAGTTGAGAAATTTTGGATTCTGATCAGCCGGGGGTCTAGTCAGGCATTATCGCAGAATGTCTATCGTTGCTTTGGAACTTTACTTTCATTTTCTGAATATGTTTTTATTCTGAATATGGGAGCTGCATTATGTTGGGTTGCTTTTCTGCGACGCCGGTATATTTATATAATTCCCTTTACTATACTAGGTTGGGCTCTTGTTCTTTCCTCTTCTCGTGGAGGAGTGATCGCCCTATTTCTGATGATGGTTGTGGTTTGGGCTATTCAAGCAAGGAACTATCGGGCTTGGATACCGCGTCTTGTTATCGCCATCGTTATAGCCCTCTGGGGATTAACTCTGGGAATAGAAAAAGTAAAAGAAGTAGAGACTGATGACCGAACCGCTGTATTTTTAAATCACCAGATTAAAGGATTAAGTGGTCCGCTTGGAAAAGAGTCAACGGGAGGTTCTCATGTGTCCCTTGTTACTAATGGTATTCTGCGTGGTTTTCTTACTCCTACTGGTATAGGGTTGGGAGTAGGGACAGTTGC
The DNA here is from genome assembly GCA_031387365.1 of Armatimonas sp. Lineage (GTDB taxonomy): Bacteria > Armatimonadota > Armatimonadia > Armatimonadales > Armatimonadaceae > Armatimonas. The sequence goes on from JANNDD010000117.1 coordinate 878, forward strand.
ATCGTCGAAATTTGGTGCAGGGCAGGTGTCAGCTGAAGCTGATTTTGCAGATATGTTTATGGCACTAGGATTTATTGGAGGTATTCTCTATATCTTAATTTGTTTTCGGATTTGTGTAACTATGGGGATGTATTGGCATGATACACGAGATCATCTTGCGCTGAGTATTATTGCCTTGATGGCTGTTTGTCAAGGGAACTGGCTCGCAGGGGCGCACTATGCCCAGACAATGATTCTTTGGTTTTTAATCGGGACAATGGATCGTGTAAATTTACAGTACCGTCAGTCTATGGCAAAAGAGTTTGTTGGGCAGACAAAAAAACTGGAATCGTTGGAATCACCTACTCTGTTAACTGACAATGCGCGTGTCTGAATTTTCTCGTGTTTTCTATCTTGATCATACTTCGAAATGGTCTGGTGGTGAAGTTGCATTGTTCCGCACACTAACCTCATTAGATCGTGGTAAGATTGATCCTGTTCTTGTGTTGGCTACTGAGGGGGAATTTGCTGTAAGATTACGTGCAGCATCCTTGGAGACCATTATTGTGCCTCTTGAGGAGCGTCTGCGTTTGGCTCATAAAGATACTCTGGGACGAGAGTTTCGGCGAGACGTGGGTATGGCAATGACTTGTTTGCGTTATGCTTTATTATTAGCCCCGATTTTACGTCGCCGGAAAGCCGACTTGATTCACTGTAACTCCCTGAAGTCTGATATTTATGGGGCTTTAGCCGGGAGAATTGCTGGTATTCCTGTAATTTGGCATGTTCGTGACCATATTGATCCTTCTTATCTTCCTCACCGTGTGGTTACTGTTTTTCGACGATTGGCTCGGAGTATTCCATCAGGTGTTCTGACTAACTCGTTTAGTACGGAGGGGAAGCTATTTCCTGAAGGTGCTGGAAGGCAACGTCGCCGTGTTGTTTACGATGGATTGATGGATAGTGAACTGCAAGCACCTTGCCCATTGCCGTTTGATCACTGGAATCACTCATTGCCTAAAATTGGTTTACTTGGGAGAATTGTCCCCTGGAAAGGGCAGCATATCTTTTTGGAGGCAGCAAAGCAGCTCACGGATCGCGGGGTCAAGGCTCATTTTCAGGTGATTGGAGCTCCTCTATTTGGGGAAGCCGAGTATGAGGCACAGCTAAGGCAACAGGCCGTGAGTCTTGGCGATCGGGTGAGTTTTTTGGGATTTCGTAGCGATGTCCCTGAGCTTCTGCGAGGATTAGATATATTGGTACACTGTAGTGTAACTCCTGAGCCATTCGGGCAAGTTGTGATTGAAGGGATGGCGGAGGGCCTCCCTGTCGTGGCGAGTGATGGGGGAGGGGTTCAAGAAATCATTGAGCAGGGAGTAAATGGTCTACGTACCCCTATGGGTAATGCAAGTGCTCTGGCCGATGCTCTGGAACGGCTTCTTCGGGACCCCAAGACGGCGAGTGCTCTGGGTCAAGCAGCCTACAAGCATGTCCGTGAAAAATTTACCGCAGCACATTCGGCACGTGCTGTAGAATCATTCTATCAAGAGCTGCTCGGTAGAGAATAGGTTGAGGTAAAGAGAAGACGTGCGGATTGCTATTGTCCATGATGACTTAACCCAGCGTGGGGGAGCCGAGCGGGTTGTAGAAGCCATGCACCAGATCTGGCCCGATGCACCTGTCTATACATCTGTCTACGATCCTACGGGGACTTTTTCATCTTTTGCTCAGATGGATGTAAGGACATCTTTTATGCAGAAGATTCCTTTTGCTGCGCGGGCGAAGTACAGTAAGCTTTTCCTCCCTCTCTATCCCATTGCTTTTGAGACACTTGATTTGCGTGGTTATGATGTTGTCCTCTCGCATGGGACACGTTTTTCTCAGGGAGTGTTAACATCACCTGAGACTTGCCATATTCATTATTGCCATACTCCTGCTCGTTTTGCTTGGCGTTATTACGAGTATGTCGAAGAAGGCCAATTCGGACGTCTTGCTCGAATCCTATTGCCTGTTATTATTCATCATTTACGTCAGTGGGATCAACTTGCCGCACAGCGTATAGATTATTTCTTTTCTAATTCATACAATATTGCTCGGCGTGTTCTAAAGTTTTATCGTCGAGATTCTGATATTCTTTACCCTCCTATTGATGTGATGCGTTTCGCTATTGTTGATAATCCTTCCTCTGACTATTTGCTGGTTGTATCGCGGTTGTTGCCTTACAAAAGAGTAGACTTGGCGATTGAGGCATGTAATCAACTTAAAATTAGGCTTAAGGTTGTTGGGAGTGGGCCGGATTTACAACGCCTAAAGAGTCTCGCGGGGCCGACGGTTGAAGTATTAGGGCGTGTTCCCGATGGTGAAGTTGAGGGCTTATTTGCGAACTGTCAAGCTTTTCTGTTTCCGGGGGAAGAAGATTTTGGTATTGCCCCGTTAGAAGCGATGGCTGCGGGACGTCCTGTTATTGCTTATCGTGCCGGAGGAGCCATGGAGACGGTTCTGGAGGGAGACACGGGACTCTTCTTTAGCGAACCCACTGTTGCATCTCTAGTGGAGGCGATTGGTTGCTTGAATCATTCTACTTTTGCGCCGGAACGCCTGAGGGCGCATGCGGAAACATTTAGTTTGGAAGCATTTCAGAAACGTCTGCAAATGCTAGTGGATCTACGCTTAGCAGAGCACCGTGCCCGTTATGATCAGATCTCTCCTCAACCGGAAGGGACATTGTGATCTTGAGGTCTTTTTATGGGTAAATCGTCTGATCCCTGGGAGCGACGGGACGCGGAACGGGCGCGATTTCGTAAGAAACAAGGCGAGCCCCTCGATCTTTTTGATGAGCTGCAGCGAAGCCAGCGACCTCTAGGCCTCTTGATCTGCCTCGCTGTGCTTCTTGCGGCAGAAATTCCTCTGATTTCCCCTGCAGTGCGACTTTTTCTCTCAGTGGGGGCAGTGACAGTGTTATTGTTATTGCTTGTTTCGTGCGGAGACTACGCGGAGCCCCTCCGGCGTTATATGAAGCGTGGGCCGACAGTTGCTTGGGCTGCTTGTTTACTCTGGGGAGGT
>JANNDD010000045.1:0-5163 GCA_031387365.1 Armatimonas sp.
GTTTGTGGGCGTCAATGCCGATGCGAGCGTGCGGCGCTTAAACAAAGGCCCCGAGCGCCCGATCAACCCTGAAGATGAGCGAGCGGAGCTGCTACTGGGTCTCAAGTGCGTGGATGCCGTCTGCGTGTTTGAGGAAGACACTCCCATCGAGCTTCTGCGCGTCGTCAAGCCCAGTATCCACTGCAAAGGTGGCGACTACGCCTCCCCAGACGTGCTCCCGGAGACCGCAATCGTCCGTGCACTGGGCGGTGAGGTCGTGATTCTGCCGCTCGTCCCCGGGCGCTCCACAACGAATGTGGTGAAGAAGCTTGCGGGGGTGCCTACCCCCCATCCCCCGCCCGGCGGGGGTTAGGGGGCAAAAGATGAAGCCTGAGATGAAACACTGTGTGGGGTGCAGGGCACCCAATCCCGCGCATTTGAGGGCGTGCTATGCCTGTGGGCGCTTGCTCGATCAGGCAGCACCACCGCCAACGAAGACCTATCCGTGCCGTGCGTGTGAGCAGCCTGTCCCCTTTGCCGCGCCGATCTGCCCGCACTGTGGGCTCGCGGTGCAGGCGAGCGTTCCGAGCTACGGCGCGGTGCAGGGGATGGTGCTTGAGGACTTCTCTCGTGTGACGGACGCACTTCAGCAAGCCGGAGCCGTGGGTAGCATTGGCGATTGGGAGATCGAGCCGCTTCCCGATGGCACGACACGTCTCAAGCGCGGGGTCTGGTCGCGCATTACCCGAGCGGGCTCAACTCAGGGCGACGAGGCGGTGGCGCTGATTGTCTTGCTGATGGGGGCGCTTTTCTCTTTGACGAGTGCCTATCCCAAGCACGGTGAGCCACGTCCGTATCTGCTGGCTCTCACGGGCGTCTTCGGTGGCTTGCTGCTCCTGTTGATTGTCTGGATGATTGGGGCCTCGGAGCAGCTTCGTGTGGGGCAGCACTTGCTGGAGCAGCGGCGCACTCTGGGCAAGCTTCAGCGCGTGCTCCGCTGGGAAGGACCTGCGGGCGCAACTTTTCGTCTGAGCCGCCGCGAGGTCTCCAGCCGCTACGGGCACCAGACCTACCGGACACTCCGCGTCTCAGGACGAAATGGCAGCGCGACTTTGGACAGCTACGAGACTTCCACCGATGAAGCGGCGGCGCTGGGACGGTTTCTCGCCCATATCACCGGCTGGACACTGCTGGGAAGCTGAGGCTCTTTAGCAAACTCTATGAGAGTTTCTATATTGGTGTGTTATGAACATTAAACTCGCAATCGCTGCCAGGGAAGCGCTGGCAATTCAAGAGCGCGGCTGGTACCGCCTCGGCAGTGGCACGACGGTCTCTATCGAGAAAGCTCAGAAAAAGGCGTGTGAGAGCACCAATCTCTATCTCCCTGAGGATTTTGATGCGCTCTGGGCCGCGCTTGGCACGGAGGTGGTGCTGGGAGAGATGGAGATCACGGTAGAGGATGCCTCCACTCTGGCAGCGGCACGGGAGCTACGCAAGCAGTATGAGCGAGTGGCGCTGCTGAACTTTGCGTCGGCGCGCAACCCGGGTGGCGGATTTCTAGGCGGCGCTCGGGCACAGGAGGAGAGCCTGGCGCGTGCATCAGGGCTGTACTCCTGCCTGCGCACCCAGCCGGAGTTCTATGAGTACCACCGTGCACTGCGCTCCTGCCTCTATTCTGATCGGGTGATCTTCGCCCCCGATGTGCCCGTGTTTTGTGACGACCACCACCTGCCACTGCCAGAGCCGTTCACGGTCTCGATGCTCACCAGTGCGGCGGTTAATGTGGGGGCACTAGAGAAAAACGAGCCACAGAACCTGCGTTTTGTGCGGGAGACCATGGCCCGCCGTACGCGGATGGTGCTCGCGGTCGCCGCTGCGCACCAGATCGAGGCACTCGTGCTGGGCGCCTGGGGCTGCGGTGTCTTCCGCTGTGACCCGGAGCTGGTTGCTGAACTCTTCGCCGAAGCACTGGATGAGCCCGAGCTAAAGGGGCGCTTTTCGCGAATCACTTTTGCGATTATAAATCCACGTAGTGGCCCGGATAAGAACATCGCTAGCTTCGAGCGTCGGTTCCCTCCCACCGATCTCAATCGCTAATTCTTTTCGTGAGTTTTAGCTCGGAGTGCTTGGCGATAAACTCCAAAAGGGCCTGTGTGCTGGGATCGGTCTCGTTCATGAGGATGCTGAGCATGATACTGATGTGTGTCCGATCCTTGATCTCGGTGCAAGTCGCCTCAATCGCGTTTTTCTTGAGGGCTTCGAAGAGCGCTTTAGACATTGTGTCGCAGCCGGGGAAATCTTTGTCGGCGTAGAGAATGAGGAAAGGGGGGACGTTTTTGGTAACGTGGTTGAGGGGCGAAGCGCTCTCGGCCGCCCCGGGCTCGGTGCCGATCACCTGCGGCATGCCTCCGGGGCGGAAGGTGTAGATGCCGCTGATGGGCATGGCTCCCCGGATATCGTTGAGGTGCAAGCCCTCCGCCTTGAGATAGATCTCGTTGGTGGCGAGTAGTGCCGCAAGGTGCCCGCCTGCGGACTGGCCCGTGACAAACAGACGGTCGGGGCGGCCTCCGTGCTTGGCGATGTTTTTGTGAACCCAGGCAAAGGCGCGGGCGACATCTTGAATATGGGCGGGGTGCTGCATTTTGGGGGAGAGCCGGTAGCTGATCACGGCGGTTCCCACCCCGTTTTTGGCAAAGATACGCCCAACATTACTGTAGATCTTCCGATCGCCCGAGGTCCAGGCACCGCCATGCACAAATACCATGACGGGAAAACCCTTCTGGTTTTTAGGGACAAAGAGATCGAGTTTTTGCTTTACTGGGTCGGCGTCTTTGCCCTCGTAGTAGGCAATATCGAGGAGCCGCTCAACCTCGAAAGGGGCGGCGGTTTGGAGAGGGGGCTGTTTTTTCATGCGGTTATCGCGAGCCGGAAGGGCTGGGGCTCGAACTTGACATTCAGAACGAAGGTAGTGACACTCTCAATGAGATGCTTCGCCGGGGTCTTATCGCGGCGCAGGAAGCGCAGGCTCGCAAGCTGTGCGGGTGTCGTGCCCGGCGGCAGAGGGAGGGCGGTGCGGTTCCAGCCGCTGCGAACGACCGTCAGTGCAGGATTATTGTGATCCGAGACGGCTGTCCGGCCATCGCGTAGGGTGGCTTGCACGGCGAGCAGGCTGCCTGGCGCGAGGGTTGTTTTGAAGTCCAGATAGAGATAGTTGCGCGGGTCGAGAGTACTTGGCACAGAGTTGGCTTCGCGGCGTATTTCTTTGGTAGCTAGCTCTAGCGCCCAGGGGAAGGCATCCAGCGCCCGCTCACGTGGCCCCTTGGTTTCGTCGTAGGCCCAGACCGGCGGCAGGGCAAAGAGCAAGGGCGAGCTGCCTTGGACACTGACCATGTTGTTGCGCGTGGACGTTGCGAGCACGGGATGTCCGGCGACAAAACGCCCCCGAAGCGGATTGGTCAGCTGGCCCGCCCCTTGGACGACAGCTTTGGGGATGCGCCCCGTTCGGCGCTCCAGAGTGAGCTCGTACACCCAGTCTATGTCCATGGGAGTGCCGTCTTGGGCGAGGCGCTGCAGCATGCTGCGGTCCGCATCCTGGTCGCTCCAGACAAAGGCGTAGGCGAGGCGGGTGTAGGCTCCCTCGTGGTGGTAGCGGGCGAGCAACAAGAGGGGCGTGTCCGAGCTCGCGTTGTCTGGGCGACCGTAGAGCCGGGGGGCAAAGCGCCAGAGCAGGTAGTCCGGATGGTTCTCTGGGATCGTCCCGAGGGAGGCATTCTCCACCTGAATCTCACGCGCACCCGGTGGGGAGAGATCTGGACGGAAAGTGACACCGACCAGCGGGTTGCCTGGCTCCAGATACCCAAGAGCGACTGTGTACTCGGCGAGTGCCTCGCCCCGGTGGAGCACGAGCTGGGCGCGTGGAATACCGTCCACGGTGATGTCTGCAACAGCGGACTCCGCATCGCGACGGCTCCAGTCGCAGCCGGGCGCACGGGCAAGCAGACGGACAAAGCCCTCTCCGGGTGTGCGGATGGTTTCAGTCACGGTAAACGACGGTGTTTGTTGTGCTTTCATGTGCGATGGTATCACTTTTGGGGAGGGCATTCCAGCGTGCGTAGCACGTCCAACAAGCGATCTATCTCCTGCGTGGTGTTGTAGTGTGCCAGGCCCACCCGCACCGCGCCATCGGTCAAATTTAGCGCCTCCATCACGCCGACGGCGTAGTAGTTCCCGCTCCACGTGCAGATCCCCGCCGCCCCGAGGATCTCACTTACCGCACGCGGCGTGTAGCCCGCAAGGGTAAACGCGACCGTCGGAACCCGTCCGTGCTTGCCTGGCCCGTAGACCGTGAGATTGGGGATTTGTGCGAGCCCGTCCAGCAAGTGTGCCCCAAGCTCGGCTTCGTAGTGTGCCATCGCGTCCATCCCGATGCTCTCGATGTACTCCACCGCCGCCGCAACGCCTGCCAGGCACTCGTGGTTGAGCGTCCCCTGTTCCCAGCAGTGCGGGATCGTGTTTTTGGCGGGCCGGACTTTGTGAGGCGTCAGGCGCTCCAGATGCTCCCGCTTGCCGTAGAGCACGCCGATATGTGGCCCGAAGAACTTGTAGGCCGAGCAGGCGAGAAAGTCACAGTCCAGTGCCCTAACATCGGTGGGGATATGTGGCACCGCCTGAACGGCGTCCACGTAGACCAGCGCTCCGGCAGCGTGTGCTAGCGCCGTCGCCGCCTGCACATCGGGCGTCGTTCCCAGCGCGTTCGAGGCCGCCGTGATCGCCAAGAGGCGCGTCTTGCCTGGGTTGAGAGTGGCTTCCAGCGCCGCCATCTCTAGCTGTCCTGTCGCAGGATCAAACGGCACACGCCGGATCACCGCTCCCGTGCTTTTCTCTAAGTCCAGCCACGGTGCGACATTGGCATCGTGATCTAAATTCGTGACAATAATCTCATCGCCGGGCTTCAGAGTCTCACCAAACGAGCGGGCCAGATGAAACGTCAGCGCCGTCATGCTCGCCCCAAACACAATCTCGTAGGGGTCGGGTGTGCCCAAGAGCCGCGCCATCGCCGCCCGCGCCGCCGCAACCGTCGCATCCGTGCGCTGGCTGGTGGCAAACGCCCCCCCGATATTGGCGCAGCTTGTGGCCCAGTAGTGGCTCACGGCATCAATCATGCGCTGCGGCACTTGCGTCCCA
>JANNDD010000057.1:0-10871 GCA_031387365.1 Armatimonas sp.
ACTCACAGAATTCTTCAAAGCCGCCCTCTACTGACCAAAAGAAGACAAACAAGAACCGAAGCCTCCGGAAAAGCTCAGGGCGAAAACCGGGGGGACAGCCCGGACACAAGGGTAAAACTCTGGAGAAGGTAGACAACCCCGACGAGGTTATCCCTCATCGACCGGAGGTGTGTCTGCATTGTCAGACCAAACTTGAGGGGGTAGAAGCAAATGGTTATTTTGCTCGCCAAGTCTTTGAGATACCAGATCCCAAAATCATCGTCACGGAGCATCGCGCCTTCTGTGTCACCTGTCCCTGCTGTGCAAGAGAGGCAAAAGCGGACTTCCCCGAGGGGGTGAAGCAAGCCGTTCAATACGGGCCGCGCATCCTTGGGTTTGCGACGTATCTGAGCGCGGATCATCTGGTTCCTTATGCCCGCGTGGTCAAAATCATCCAGGAATTCACGGGTGTAGCCTTCAGCCAAGGCACTTTAAACACTGCTCTTGAGACTGCCTTTGTTGGCCTGGAAGACTTTGAGCTGCGTCTGATTCTTGCCCTGCGTCGTGTGGGAATTCTTCATGTAGACGAGACAGGCGGCTGGGTCAACAAAGTACGCTACTGGTTTCAGCACCCTTCCCTTCGGGTGGGTACCCGGCTGTACGAAGACACTGACCTACCTTTTCTGCCATAAAAACCGGGGCAAAGAAGCCACCGATGACTTGCTGACTTACACGGGGCGTCTCGTCTCAGATTTCTTTGCCAGCTACAAAGATCTGGACTGTTTACACCAGTTCTGCATGGCTCATATCTGCCGTGAGCTGGTGGGAGTTTATGAGAAAACGAAGCAGTCGTGGGCATTGGAACTAAAAGAGCATCTTGAGTGGTGTAACAAGGGTTATCATGCGGCCCGTGAGCGGCTAGTCGCGCGGCGCGACGTACCCCGTGGCTCTGCCAAGGTCTGGATCGCTCGGGTTTTAGCCTTTGAGTATGATGAGTTTGTCAAAGCGGGTATTCGTGCCAACCCGCTTGCTCCTGCTGTCTGGAATGTCAAAAAGGGTAAGGCTGTCGCTGCTGCCTTAAGTCCTGCTCGCGCTCTTTATAGAGAGACTTCGCGACCGCCGTGATGATTGTCTTGCTTTCTTGTTTGACTTGAGTGTTCCCTTCACGAACAACGAGGCGGAGCGTGGTGTTCGTATGCTGAAGGTCAAGGGCAAGATTTCGGGTTGCTTTCGCACTCTTGAGGGTGCGACTCGTTTCTGTCGTGCTCGTAGTTATCTCCAAACTTGCGGTAAGCAGGGATTGAATCGTTTGGAGTGCTTAATTTCTGTTTTCCGAGGCGAGCCAATTTTACCGGCATTTGAAATGGATGGCTGAACGGCTATACCGGGACTTCTTCGCCTTGCTTGCAAATTAGTTATGCCTCTTGGCTGGCCATCATCTTGACTGGTGTATCCTACCTTAAATTGGCAAGCAATATAAGCGCTGTGTAGTTACACAATGATAGAACCCATAGCCGTTACAAGCGACATTACACCGACACTATATCGTTATGAAATCTGATATGTAGTAATGGTAGTCTCGAATGGGTAAAAAAGAAGAACTATCTCTGCCACTAAGGATGAGAAATACAAAAATTAGCAATATGAAAAATATTTGAGGGATGAGTAGTAATATGGAAATTAACGCCCAGTTTATATACTGTGATATATGTAGTCCGAGTAGTGAATTTAATGAATAAAGTATAATTAGGGATAATATAAGGGTGGTAGATGCTATAGATAGTGCAACTAATAATCTTACGCCTATTTTATCTCCATAAACAGACATCGCGCTTAATCCATGGATAATAAGTGATGTGAAATTCATTTGTGATTTACCATCTAGGCGGCGCGCCCTAGTGGTATGTATTGTATCAATAGGAAGTCGTGCTTTAAATACCGATGCAGCATAGTGATTCCAGAGATCCGATACAATAACGATACGAGTTACTTGTTTCTTTGGAATTATGCTGAAATTTCCAACGCGTACTTTTTGTCCTGTTAAAATTAAATGTAGTGATTTATAAAGAGAATAAAATATTTTAAATGTTACATTTTCACTGCGTTTAGAGCGCTCTGCGAAAATGATTTTTTCATTATTGTTATGTATGCATCTCGAAATTAATAGTGGGATGTCTGTTGCGGAATCTTCACCATCACCATCCATAATTACAATTGATTCTGCTTCTAAATTATCTTCAATATGACAAAGTCCTATTGCGATTGCTCTCTGGTGGCCTAAATTTCGTCTGAGATTTAAGATTGAGATAGATTTAATGTTTTTGAAATTATTTGAAGATAAATCGTCTGGATTTTTTTCTGTTGATCCATCGTTAATGAGAAGTATGTGCAGGGGGTGTGATATTTTTGGACATATTTCGTCAATTTTATTACATAATAAATTGACTGATATCCAATCGTTGTAGATAGGCATCATTATGATGATGTCATTAGATTTACTGTGCATTAATCTCTAAACTCTTTTTGTAGGAGAGGCTGATGTGGGTCTTTCTGAATATCTAATGGTTTTATACGAGGTGGGAAATCCCCTGTTTGGCGCTGGAGGATTGCAATTAGGCTGACACCTTGCCCAAAACTTGGTATCGGATTTGTATGTATGAGTTGTTTTTTGAGTTGGTTAAACTCGCCTGAAAAGAGAATTGTTAGTGCTTTATTTACGAAATCCCATGGCATAGAAAAGTCGGTTGAGTTTTCTCCCCAACTCTTATTTCTAATTTTGCTGATTGTTCTTAGGCAACAGACGATTGGATACAGTCGAGAGTTATAGTAAGATGCTAAAACTTCTTTAACGGGTAAACCATCCCAAGATGCTCTCAATCGTGATATATCATAACGTCTGAAATGTCCAAATGCGACATCATGATTACTCCATAGATTCATATCAGCGGGTACTGTTATCAAAAAATATGCTCCAGGTTTACTCACTGAAATTAAACTGGATAGAAATAAGAAGTCATCATCAATATGCTCCATTACATCTGTAATAATAAATATATCTGCACTTTTAGCTAGATCTCCTAGATCCTCAGGAGCAAAGCCGCATATGAAATTCACGCTTGGAAAGCGTTCTGTCGCATGCTGTATTGCCAATTTTGAAGTGTCAATTCCGATACAATTATACTGATTTGCTAGATAGGCAATATTTGCTCCTGTTCCACATCCAATATCGATAACTGTTGTTGTTTTACTTGGTATAAGTAGTGTGTTAATGATACTACTTAATATTTTTCTTCTGCCAACAAACCACCAATGTTTCTCCTCGATACCTGCATGGATTGAAAATTGTTCTTCTTGCATAATTATATTAAGCTTTCAGCTAACTCTTTTTTGTCTATCATGCTAGATGGTTTAGTGCAACTCTCTTACGTAGATATTCTTGAAGAAGATCGGGTTGCCGTGGTGCTGGAGCTCGATCTGGCCTGTGGGGAAGATGGGGATCTTGCGGTCCCAGTAGTTCTCTAAGACCACGTTCTGCACAATTAGCTTGCCGTTCAGATAGATAGTCACACGCTCCCCGACCATCAGAATGCGAAACTCGTTCCACTCCCCAACCGGGTTGTCCGCGACTTGCGTCGGCTTGCTAGCGTTCTTCTGGTTGTTGTAGAGTCCGCCTGAGCCTACCTGCGCTCCAACATTCGTGAGTGCCGTGTCCCAGATCTGCACTTGGGGCGAGCCGCGTAAATAAATCCCAGAGTCGCCGCCGGGGCCGATCTTCCAGCTCACGAGCAGCTCGAAGTTTTTGTAGTCCTTGGCGGTGCAGAGGCTGTCGTTCTTGCCGTCGTAGCAGACCACGCCCTCTTTGGCACTCCAGTGCTGGAGTGCTTTCTCGGTGGCGACTGTCTCAGCGACAGCCAGCTCGGCGGGGGGCATCTTCGCGCGGGAGATGGGGTTGCCCACCAGGCCCTTCCAGCCCGCGAGGTCTTTACCATTAAAGAGCGCCGTGAAGCCTTTCGGGGCGACATTGTCTCTTACCGGCTTGCTAGTATCTTTAATCTCGATATTGCGGAACTCCACCAGCGAGCCGTGGCCCAGAAAGCCAATGTGGCCCTTCTCGCGTAGCATGCCCGGATGGCCCGCCAGTATCGCCGGATCTGTGACCCTATTCAGATCACAGTCTACGGTTTTCTTGCCATTGACGATCACCTGAATCCGGCGGCCGGTGGCGATAATCTCCTCCTTGTTCCACTGGCCCGTGGGTTTCAGTGCCCCGCGCTTCGCCGCACAGACTTTATAGATCGAGCCGTGGTACTGACCTGGCTCCAGCTTGGCATACATCGGGGCGGGATCATCGAGAACTTGGACTTCCATCCCCACATAGGCCGCATCGCCTTGAAGCGGGGCGCGAATCCCGATACCGTTGTTGCCGCCGGGGGAGAGCTTGAATTCAAATTTTAAATGGAAATCGGAGAACTCTTTCTCCGTGTAGAGGTTGCCGCCGCCATCAGCGGGGCAGGTCAAAACGCCGTTATTGGGGACGTAGCCCGGGCCGTGGCCACCAATAAGCTGCCAGCCCTTGAGGCTCGTGCCATCAAAGACCTTCTCAAATTTTTGTGCCAGAGCCGAGGGCACCACCAGCACAAGCGCGGCAAAAGCCGCTAGAAGTTTTACTTTCATGGCGCACTATTCGCGCTTTACCCCGCAAAATCCTTTGCGGGTTTAAAATTGCAGCGGTAACATTGTGAAAGGATTCACAAACATGAAACGCAAACCGCCTCTCAAAGCTTTACTCTTCACTCTCGCCGGGGTCTGGGCCGCTGCGGGCTTGGGGATCTACGCGCTCACACGCTTCGACCGTCAGCAAAATATCACCATGCTCCTGCCGCGTAGCAAGGCTCCTGTCTTTGTGCTCTCTGACCAAGCCGGGCGGGTTCACAATCTGGCGGACTACGACAAGCGCTCGATTGCTCTGGTTTTTCTGCCCGGTGTCAGCAACGAAGTGCGGGCCGAGCTGCGCTCTCTCAAAAACGAGATGAAGCGCTTCGATAAGATCGGAGTGAAGGTCTTTGCGCTCGCGCCCATTGAGAAAGCCGTTGCGCTTGAGCTTTATGAAAGCGAGAAGCTGAACTTCCCGATTTTATTAGATGCGGGTGGCTTGGTGGGGCAGAAATTTGGTGTTGCACCAGGGCGGCCCTATGTCTCGTACGTGCTGGGGCCAGAGAGTAAAGTGCTCCTGCCGCTCGCCACAGTTCAGCCAAAAGAGCACGGCACGCAGCTTGTCGAGCTGGCGGCTTGCTTCTTTGATACCTTCGCGGCGGGTAGTAATCCCCTGATGGACAAGCCCATCGCCGATGCGACACTTCCTCGGGCAGACGGCGCAGGCTCCGAGATGCTCTACGGCGATAAGAAGCAAAGGGCCACTGTGGTACTCTTTCTCTCGTCGCGTTGCCCCTGCTCCGGCGGCTACGACGCGCGCAATAAAGCCCTCGCCGATGCATACTTATCCAAAGGCGTGCGCTTTGTCGTGGTCAACTCCAGCGCAGATGAGACCAATGCCGAGATCGCGGATCATGCCAAAGCGCATGGGTTTTCTTTTCCCGTTCTGCGTGACGCGGATCATCAGTTCGCCGACAAGCTGAACGCGCAAGTGACGCCTGAGGCTTTTGTGATGGATGCAAACGGCGTGCTGCGCTACCACGGACGCATTGACGACAGTCGCGACGAGAAAGCGATTCTCTCGCACGATCTGCGCAACGCACTCGATTTTCTGCTCGCCGGGCAGACTCCCAAAGTCAAGTCCACCACACCGTTTGGCTGTTCGATTACACGGCAGAGTAGCACCAGCAAATAGGAACTTACGATATAGTAGGTTTGCCAAGGGAGGCTGCTTACTATGGAATCGCAAACACGTCGTGGATTTCTGGCGGATGTCGGTAAGGGAATGCTGGTGGCAAGTGTGGGAGTCCCGCTCGCCGCTGAGCTGGGGATCGCGCCCGCTCGCGCAGCGATTGAACGCGAGGGCGACACCCATGCACTGACATTCGGGCGGCTGGAGCCGCTCGTCGCGCTTCTGCAAGAGAACTCCGCTGAGAAAATGCTCCCGCTTGTGGTGAGTCGCCTCTCGCAGGGAACATCTCTTCGAGAGCTGGTCTCCGCCGCCGCGCTGGCCAATGCCCGGACGTTTGGGGGTGAGGACTACATTGGCTACCACGCCTTCATGGCACTGCTACCCGCCTACCAGATGACCGCCGAGCTTCCTGCCGCCCGCCGTGCGCTTCCCGTGCTGAAAGTTCTCTACCGGAGCACCAGCCAGATTCAGGCCAAGGGCGGACGAGGTGCGGAAGTGCTTCATCCTGTTGTTCCCGCAGCCCTCGACGGCCGCACAAACCTCAGAGATGCCATGCGTCGCCAGGAGCTGGACAAGGCTGAGACACTCTTTGCGGGGCTCGTGGCACAATCCCCCAACGCTGCATTTAATGCACTCCAGACACTGGTTCAGGATGAAGCAGATGTGCACCGTGTGGTGCTGGCGTATCGGGCGTGGGACTTACTGGGCCTGACGGGCAAAGAGCACGCCCACACGACGCTGCGGCAGTCGGTGCACTACTGTGTTAGTGCGGAGAAGCAGCGAGTCGCCCAGGGCAGGCCCGAGCCCGCGATCCGTAGTATCCTTCCCAATGTTCTGGACACGCATAAATTAGTGGGCCGCTCGCTGGGCACCCGCACCGCCGATGACGCTTGGGTACGGGCTTTCTGCAACACGCTCCTCGCCTCCACGCCCGCGCAGGCCGCGGATGCCGTGGGGGGCGCACTTGCAGAGGGCTTTGGCCTCAGCGCAATTGGCGAGGCGCTCTCGCTGGCAGCGACCCAGCAAGTGCTCCGCGATCCCGGCCGGACACAGGCTTTTCCCGGCAAGCCGATTGGCAGTGTCCATGGCGACTCCTACGGTGTCCATGCCTCGGACTCAATGAACGCCTGGCGCAATATCGCCGCCGTCAGCTCCCATGAGAATGCCGTCGCGGGTTTGATTGTGGCAGGCTACCATCTACAAGCGCCGACGGGGCGTGACTGGAAAAGCCTCCCCGCCTATCCCTTCGCTGAGTCAAAAGCAGAGATCACCACCACCGACCCGGCAGCGCTTTTACGCGAGCTTGATGGTGCGATCCGCGAGAATCACCAGGCCCACGCCGCCGCGATTGTCGCGCACTACAGCGCTCTGGGCCACGCCGCCGCTCCTGTTTTCGCACTGCTGCTCAACTATGCCGTCAGTGAGGATGGCACGCTCCACGCGGAGAAGTACTACCGCACGATTGTCGAGGAGTTTGGGCGTACCCGGAAGGCACATCGGGGGGATCACCTCGTCGCCCTCGCCCGTGTGACCGCCAGCGAGTTTGGCAAGCGCGCCGATGGCTACGAGCAAGCCTGCGGTTTGCTGCGGATTTAGTCGCTCTGTGTGAGTCGCCCCGGTTCATCGGGGCGACTCAGAGCGATTACGAGCGATACAATAGAGCCCTATGGCCCTAACCCTTCCCGTCGCCACCCACGAGCGCCTTGAGCACCTCGAGCGCCCACAGCTTCCCCGCAATGCGATTGAGTCCATCGAAACGGGCAGTATCGCCGAGGGGGCTGGGCTTCTGGTGGGGGACGTGATACTCTCCGTCAATGGCCACCCCCTCACCGATGTGGTGGACTGGCGCTTCTACTCCGCCGCCGAGGAAGTGACCCTTGCGGTGAAGCGCGATGATGCACTTCTCACGCTGAAAATCGAGAAGGGCTTCGATGCACACGTCGGGATTACGTTTGCGGAGGATCTTTTTGATCGGATGCATATCTGTAAGAACAAGTGCGTCTTCTGCTTTCTTTACCAGCAGCCCAAGGGCCTGCGCCCGAGTCTGTACATCAAAGACGATGACTTCCGGCTCTCATTTCTGCACAGCAACTATGTCACCCTCACCAACTTAAAGCCTGGCGAACTAGAGCGCATCTGTGAGCAGAGGCTCTCGCCGCTCTATGTCTCGGTACACGCCACCGACCCCGAGGCGCGTGGCAAGATCCTTGGACGCCGTGGCCCGGAGCCGATCCGGGAGATCTTGCAAAAGCTTGTTGAGGCGCGGATTCAGATTCATGCACAAGTCGTGCTGGTGCCACACTACAACGACGGGGAGATCTTCTTTGAGACCATCACGGACCTGGCCAATCTTCATCCCAAGAAGCGTGGGGAGTTTGGTGGCGTGATCTCCGTGGCCGTTGTCCCGATTGGCATCACGCAGTTCCGTGAGCGCCTTGCGCCCGTCGAGACCTGGAACGGGGAGCAGAAAGCCTGGTGGGTGGGGCAAGTCGAGCCGCTCCGTAGCTGGTACTTAAAAGAGCTGGGCACGCGCTTCGTCTATCTGTCCGATGAGTTCTATCTGGGGGGGGGCCTCCCGATCCCGTCGCGCTCGCAGTACGAGGGGTTCCCCCAGCTCGAAGACGGTGTCGGGCTGGTGCGTTTATTCTTGGATGAGTGCGAGAAGCTCAAGCGTGATCTGCCCAAGCGTGCGCCAAGGTCGCGAAAAGTCACGTTCGCCACGGGCGAGATCGCTGGGCCACTTTTGCAGCAGCTCGCGGATTTATTGAATGGTGTCGAGGGCTTAGAGATCAATGTCTGCGCGATCCACAACACGTTCTTTGAGGGAAACATTAATATCGCCGGGCTGATCGTCGGGCGGGACTTAATAAACGCCCTCAAAGCCTTCCCGAACCTCGGCGACGAAATCCTCATCCCCAATGTCATGATGCGCGACGGCGAAGAAGTCTTTTTAGATGAAATGACTCTTTCGCAAGTCAACGAAGAAGTCGGGCGGCCCGTAGTGGCGATTGACCGCACCCCCGCCGCCGCCGCCGCGTTTCTGCTAGATCAGTAGCAAGTTTTGCAGGAGATTTAATCTCGATGATTGATATCCCATTTGAGGTTGAAGGCATAGTTCTCAACGCACCCCATCCGAAGATGACGATTCTGGTTCATGACGATCCAGACGAAACGGGTGGTTACTTTATTTTTCAGTGGTGGGAGGGTTCGGATGGCCCCAATGAGCATCATGCATTTGATGATTGGGTAGAGTCGTTTGAAGCGCTTCAGCAGTATTTCGCCGAGACAGGATGGAAGGTGCTGTGGGGGAAGCCTGAAACGTCATAGTGTCCCCCCGGTTGGAGCGGGGGGACTGGAGAGCGCCGCGCTACGAAGGGCGTACCGCCCATAAAATATTGGATAAACTTCGTATGGCCCGAAGCGGCCTTTGTAGCCGAAGGCTCTCCAGCACCACCGTTCTGATCGGCGGTGCTAAATTCTCGACGGTTATGGGCGGAGTTCAGAAATTTGCCTACCGGAGCCTTTTTCACGAATCCATAATCCGCCCTGTGTCCGCCCACTGAAAGTAGGCGTCTAGGTAGCCTGCGGCTGCAAAGCCCGTGCCGGGCTACCGAATCTACAGCCCGGCACGGGCTTTGCGGCGGCCCCGCAGGGGCATTTGAATGGCGCTCCGCGCCCGCCATTGCAGACGCCCCATTTCATGGGGCGGATGACGATTTGTGAAAAAGGCTCACCGGATTGGGATTTGCGCCCATCACAGCGACAACTCCGCCCTTCCATTTTAGAACTGCGCCCACCGATTTCCTAGCTCCGCCGATCCTCTTGCTAACTGCGCCCATAGTGGTGGGAAATTTGCCGTTCGGTTTTTGCCTCCCGACCTCGCACAGCTCGGTCACCCTCCGGCTCCGCGAAGGGTTTGGCATCCCCCATATCCCCCTTCGCAACGAGGAACGAGTGATCAGCCGGAGGGGGTAGCGAGCTGTGCGAGCTGGGGGAGGCATGGGCGGCACGCCCTTCGTAGCGCGGCGCTCTCCAGTCCCCCCGCTCCAACCGGGGGGACGAAAACCGGCGGGACTTGCTCAGGCGGGGCAACTCATGGCACAATGCCGCTATGACCACGCTAAAGAGCCTGACCGAGAATGGTCTCTACTACGAGTACACGAAAGCTGCCGATCCCATAGGGTCGGGGGCGATCTCGAAGATTCCCTATGCCGATTTCCCGAGTGCGCTCCACGAGAGCGGCCCCACGCAACTGATCCCGCTGGATGTGAGCGAAAAACTCGGTTGTGAAGGCCCCGCGACCAGTCCCGCGCTGTGTGCCAACTTTGTGCATATTCTGCCCGGCGAAAGTCTCACGGTAAGTTTCAATGCCACCTCGCAGCTCTACTATGTCGTGCGAGGCAGGGGGCGTACGGAGTTCGAGGGCCTGGAGATTCCCTGGAAAACCGGTGACTTTGTGGTGCTGCCAACCGGCAAAGAAACCCGTCATGTCGCCGAGCTAGACTCCGCGTTCTATCTCGTCCACGATGAGCCGCTGCTTCGGTATTTAGGGGCAAAGGCAGACACGCCACGCTTCAAGCCCACTCTCTACACCTCCGAAGACTCTCTCGAAGCCCTGGATAGAGCGAAAAACGAAGCGGGCGCAGTCAATCGAAGCCGCATCAGCGTGCTGCTCGTCAACAAAGCGCTAGACCAAACCCTCACCGTGACGCACACGCTCTGGGCGATGCTGGGCGTGCTTCCCGTCCACGCTGTGCAGCTCCCGCACCGGCATGAGTCCGTGGCACTGGACTTGATCCTCGACTGCGATCCGGGCTGCTACACGCTGGTCGGCACCAAGATCAACGAGAAGGGCGAGATCCTCGACCCCGTCAAAGTGGACTGGAAACCGTACTCATCGTTTATTACCCCACCGGGCTACTGGCATGCACACTTTAACGAGTCGGGCCGCGAGGCGCATCTCATCCCGATGCAGGACGCGGGGTTGCAAACCTATCTACGGACGCTGGGCATTAAATTTGTGCTGCCCGGCGGTAAAATGCCGTCT
>JANNDD010000076.1:0-6846 GCA_031387365.1 Armatimonas sp.
ATCCAGCGCCTTGACATTGTAGTCTTTTTTCAGGCGCTCCAACGAGAAAACCGCCTCGTGCATACAGGGTCTGTCGTAGGCGACAGCAAATGTCTTGCTGAGCTTGGCTTTTAAGTAGCTCGCGTTCAGTACGCTGTTCTCGCTGATCTGCGGCAGCTTCTCGCGGCCATAGTGCATCAAGTAGGCATAGCCGCGCACAACTGCCAAATACGCTCCCGCGTACGGCCCCACTTTTCCCACCGAGAGCGGACGGTCAGAATCAAGACCAAAGCTGCCATCGGTGCGCTTGACAGCCATCGGAACGGGCAGAAACGGCTCCAGAATCTTCTTGACACCTACCGGGCCGGAGCCGGGGCCGCCGCCGCCGTGGGGTACAGAGAATGTCTTGTGCAGGTTCACGTGCATCACGTCGAAGCCCATATCACCCGGTCGGACGGTGCCGACCAGCGCGTTCATGTTCGCCCCGTCGCAGTACATCAGCCCACCCGCGTCGTGGACAAGCTGCGAGATCTCCAGAATGTCTTCCTCAAATAGCCCGACGGTGTTGGGGTTAGTGAGCATGAAGCCCGCGATCTGCCCGTCGTGCTTGGCGAGCTGCTCTTTCAAGTGCGCGATATCGGTCAGGCCGCGCTCGTTGGTCTTGACATCCACCACTTTATAGCCACAGCGTGCCGCAGACGCCGGGTTGGTTCCGTGCGCCGCTGTGGGCACCACGACCATTTTACGCGTCTCACCCTCGCCACGGTGAATATGATACGCCCGGATCAGCATCAGGCCGAGCAGCTCCCCATGCGCTCCGGCGGCGGGCTGGAGGCTCACGGCGTCCATTCCGAGAATCGTCGAGAGCATCTCCTGCATCTCGTAGAGCACCTTAATCGCGCCCTGCGCCGTCTCCTCGGGCTGGTACGGATGCACTCGCGCAAAGCCCGGCATGTTCACCGCAACATCATTGATCTTGGGGTTGTACTTCATGGTGCAGGAGCCCAGAGGATAAAAGCCCTTGTCCACGCAGTAGTTCAAATTGGAGATACGCACAAAGTGCCGCACCACCTCCGGCTCCGAGAGCTCGGGCAGAGGAAGTTCCGTGCGCAGCGAAACACCCGGCAGCAGCTCGCCGAGCGGCTTCACGGGCACATCACAGGTGGGCATCCGCACGCCCACACGGCCCGGTCGAGAGAGTTCAAAAAGAGTTAATTCCATAGTTTTAGTTACTTATCCGTTACGTTTTCCAAAAAGGCGCCCTAGGAGGCTTGGTCTCTCCGTTGGCAGATTTTCGGGGCTGAGTGTCATCTGAATATTTTTGATACGATCTTGGTCATCGAAGGATACTTCCAGACGTTCCCCCACAGGAAATGCTTCCCAGGCAGCACGGTGATCTTTAACTTTGAAAGTCGAGATCGCCGCCAGAACTGCTTGCGTAGTGCGACTTGCATTAAACGGCAGGTTGCGGGCCTTGGGGAAGGACTCCACAACCACATAGAGTGCGCCCCCAGAAAATGGGCACCGGAACGTGCCATAGCTGCCGCTGAGCCCCGCGCAGAGGATTGCCATTTCGTGTCCAAACGTCTCCGAAGGAAGTGGAAATTCTTCTGTAATCTGAAAATGGGCTTCTGTGCCGTTCTCCTTGAGCTTTCCGACTGCTACAAGAAGATCGGCTGGTGGATTGCTCTCTTCATTCGCCCATGCCCAGAGCCACGTTCCGTTGGCTTCGCTACCGACAAGCTGAATGGGACAGGTGGTGATTTTTTTGCCTGAATCTGTGGTAAATGCAAGCGTACCTAGATTGATATTGATGTTCCAGACATACTCGCCCAGCACTTCTTGCATGCGAAAGTTATTGTCCATAATGCGGAATACATAATCTTCGAGTTGCATTAGAACACGCGTTCCAGAGGAAGGGTGAATCCTGCAAGCTCAGGTTCACAGGACACTTCCGTGGGATTTGTTAAAATTTGTGTGGGCTGGTCGGGGCGGTAGACTTCAACGGTTTTGTGCTTTCGGTCAATGAGTAGGCCAAGGCGTGCGCCGTTAGAAAGATATTCCTTCAGTTTTGCTTGGGTTTCCGTCAGGCTGTCGCTGGGGGAGAGTAGCTCCACGACAAACTCCGGGCAGATATGCGCAAAGCCCCGGCGCTCCGTGGCCGTTAGGGCGTTCCAGTGCTCGGCACTGATCCATGCGGCATCGGGTGAGCGCGTCGCACCACTGGGGAGCGTAAAGCCTGCACTCGGGCCAAAGGTTTTCCCTGGTTCTGGCAGAGAGCGGTTCCAGAGTCCCAGCTCTATCACTATTTCAACGTTGCGGCTATCGCCTTCGGCTTCGGCGGGGGGCATAAAGAGTAGCTTTCCTTCGTCCGTGCGCTCCACCCGTAGATCAGGATGGCGCTGGCAGAGACGCACGAACTCTCTGTAGGAGATCCGGGGCATCTCAAAGGCGATGGGAAGCGGCCCGTTCTCGGCGGAGTCATAGAGAACTGCGGTGGTGGTCTTCATGGTTTGATTTTATCGCCGCTTTCCAAAAATACGCGCCAGAAAGCTGGGTTTATTTACTTGCTCGAGGGCTTCTTCTGTTTCTATTTCGGGGATCGTGACCGCCTCTTGAAGCTGCGGGACTTCGACACTCATACTGAGAATTTGGCCGTGGTGCGCGAACTGAATCCGGAGCAGGCCCTCCTGAAAACGCCAGAAGAAGGTCTCATCCGCTAGGTTCGCGCCTGCCGCCCCGGAGGCCTTTCCGAGATAGGCTTCGACCGCCTGCCGGTGGTTCATCGAGAAACGAAGCTTGCCTTCCTGAATCACCTGCTGCGAGATATGGATATCCCGCTCCACAAGCCCCGCATCGGGAAAGAGTGCCACGCTCAAAAACAGCGTTTTCCCGTTTTGGCGTGCCTCGAAGACGAAGAAAGCCTTGAGGTAGCCCGCGCTTGCGATCGCCCAGCTCTGCGCTTGGGTGGGTGTGCTGAGGGTGATAGGCTCCTTTGAGTCGAAAACCTCCAGGCCCGCTCCCCGCGCTGTGACTCTGAGCCGCCCCAGGCCCGTAACACACTTCCAGTCCTCCGGGATAGCCGGGTCGGCCCAGCCAAAATTGAAACTCCCGGACTGCTGATCGTAGGTACCGATGAGCTTCATCGGGGAGGAGAACAAGATTCGCCCCGTGCCCGGCTCACGGAAGAGAATCTCCCCTCCGGGCAAGTCAAGCTCCCATACCCACGAGTGCGCGGTGCGGTTCAAAAATGCCAGCGCCGTCTGCTCGTTTTCGAGCAGACGGAGCGCATGGTCCTCAAGCTTTAGCGAAGGCATTGGGCGAGCTGGTCTATTTCGGACTTGATGCGCTGCTCCGTGACACAGATTAGCATCTGGTTTCCGGGGAGCGGTAGACCCCCTAGAATCCCGGCGGCGAGGAGCTTTTTATTGAGTTCCACAGGATCACTCGGGCACTGGATCAGAAACTCCTTGAAGAACGGGCCGCTGTAGACAAGGGAGTAGCCTGGAAGGCTGGCAAGCTGCTCAGCGGCGTAGTGGGCTTTCTGGAGGCAGAGTGCCGCCACTTCCTGCATCCCCGTCTTGCCAAAGCTCGCCAGGTACACTGTCGCCGCCAACGCGAAGAGGGCCTGGTTGGTGCAGATATTGCTGGTGGCAGTGTCGCGGCGGATGTCCTGCTCGCGTGTGCGGAGTGTCATGACGTAGCCCTTGGTGCCGTCGGTGTCTTTCGTGACGCCGACGATACGCCCGGGAATGCGCCGGATAAACTCTTTTTTGCAGCAGAAGATGCCCAGAAGTGGCCCGCCAAACGCGGGGTAGCAGCCCAGACTCTGGCCCTCGGCCACGAGAATATCCACGCCGCACGCGCCGGGTGCCTCAAGTACACCCAGAGAGATCGGATCCACGGAAACGACGAGCAGCGCGCCGTGGGCATGGGCCGCATCCGCGTGGGCTTTTAAGTCCTCGATCACGCCAAAGAAGTTGGGCGACTGGACAACAACACAGGCGGCCTCACTGTCCGTCATCACCGGAAGCTGGCCGGTTTTAGGATCGTGAGTGAGTGTCGTAATGGCGATTCCCAGCGGATCTAGATAGGTCTCGATCACTTGACGGAGCGCCGGATGCAGCGACGAGGGCAGCACGACTTTTTTGCGTTTGGTCAGATCCGCCGCCATGATCACGGCCTCAGCCAGAGCGGTGGCACCGTCGTACATGGATGCGTTGCTAATATCCATCCCGGTCAGCTGGCAGATCAGGCTCTGGAACTCGTAGATGCTCTGGAGTACGCCCTGCGAAACCTCGGGCTGGTAGGGGGTGTAGGCGGTGTAAAACTCCGTGCGCCCCGTCACGAATCCCACGGTGGGGGGGATAAAGTGATCGTAGATGCCCGCGCCTAAAAAGCACGGGTGGGAGTCCATCGTGACGGACTTGCCCGAGAGTTCTAAGAGCCGTCGGCGCAGGCTAATATCATCAAGCGCATCGGGTAGTGCGGAGAAGTCAGCGGCATCACGCACGGCCTGCGGTAGGTGATCAAAGAGCGCACTAATCGAGGACGCGCCCACGGCAGCGAGCATTTTTGCGCGGTCTGCATCGGTGTTAGGAATGTAGGACACGTGCGTCTACTCCCCGATCTCGCTCTTGTAGCCGCTGGCATCGAGCAGCTCCGCCAGTGCCTCAGGATCGGAGACACGCACCTGAATCATCCAGCCCGCTTCGTAGGGAGCTGTGTTGATCAGCGCCCCGTTGTTGGCCGGGTCATCGGTGAGCGTTTCATTGACACCCACGACTTCACCCGCGAGTGGTGAGTACAGCTCGGAGACGGCTTTCACGGACTCCACCGTGCCAAAGCTATCGTCGTAGGCTAGCACGCGGCCCACTTCGGGCAGCTCCACATAGACAATATCGCCTAGCTCTTCTTGTGCGTGGTCGGTGATTCCGACCGTGGCGATATCGCCGTCAAGCTTGACCCACTCGTGGGACTTGGAATACTTCAGCTCACTTGGTACGTTAGACATTGGTTTCTTTCCTAATATTTTCTCCCCTTCCCTGCCCTGAGGGAAGGGGCCGGGGATGGGTTCAGACATTTTTATAGAACGGCAGTGGCGCAACCGTGGCGGCGTGGCGTGCACCGCGAATCTCGACCTCAAGGGCCGTGCCGATTTTTGCGTAGGCGCTCTCGATCCGGGCCATGGCGATTCCACGATTTACCGTCGGGGAGAACGTGCCGCTGGTGATGTGGCCCACACTGGCTCCCCCGTTATCGGGGGCGGGGGGGGCAAAGACCGGGTAGCCTTCTCTTGGAATGCCTTTGCCTTCGAGTGTGATACCGACGCACTTACGTTTCGGGCCATCAGCTTTCACCGCCTGTAACGCCTCTTTGCCGATAAAGTTCGCAGCTTTGTCGAGCTTCACGACCCAGCCGAGACGCGCCTCGTAGGGATTGACGCTCTCGTCCATCTCGTGACCATAGAGCGGCAGCGCGGCTTCCAGGCGCAGAGCATCGCGTGCACCGAGACCACACGCAGTGGCTCCGGCAGCGATCAGCGCGTCCCAGAGCGCGGCGGCTTGGTCGGCGGAGCAGATCAGCTCCGCACCGTCCTCGCCCGTGTAGCCCGTGCGGGCAATTTGAACGGTGAAGACACTCTGCTTTGCCTTTCCTTTGAGCCAAGTTCCCCCTTCCGAAGCGGGTTCAAGGTGTTGTTCGGTGACTTGCGAGTAGAAAAGTTCCCCCTCACCAAAGCCAAACCGTTGTAAAGATCCCATGAGATTGCCGAGTAGGTCAATTGCTTTAGGGCCTTGGACGGCGATCAAGGCAGTACGGTCAGAAAAATCGGTCAATTCAGCATCGAACCCAGCGATTTTTTCGCGCATCCAAGCAATGTCTTTTTCGCGATTTCCTGCATTGATGATGACTATATAGCCATCTGCCTCAATTCGGTAGATGATGATGTCATCTACCACCCCGCCGCTCTCGTAGCACATCAGGCTGTACTGCCCTAAGCCATCAGTCAGTTTGCTGACATTGTTCACCGTGAGGTAGTCCAGAAATTCTGTGGCCTGTGGGCCATCAATAAAGACTCGCCCCATGTGGCTTACGTCAAAAAGACCGACGGCTTCCCGGACGGCTTTCGCCTCCGCCATTACTCCCGTATATTGAACAGGCATCTCCCAGCCTGCAAACGGGACCAGACGCGCTGCACTGCGCACGTGGGTTTCATAAAGCGGCGTACGCCGCAAAGTTTCGCTCATGCCGTGAGAGATTATACCCTCTGTTTGCGTACTTGTGGAATGGTACAATAGACACGCTTCATGGCCTATCAATCGCTCTATCGAAAGTACCGCCCCCAGACCTTTGCCGACGTCGTCGGGCAGGAGCATGTGGTGCGCACCCTCCAAAACGCTATCACGTCGGAGCGGATCACCCACGGCTATCTCTTTACCGGAACCCGGGGCACCGCCAAGACCACTATGGCGCGCCTTCTGGCAAAAGCGCTCAACTGCCTCTCAGGAAATAATGGTCCGGTACCAGAGCCCTGCAACGCGTGTGATGCCTGTAAAGAGATCACGGCGGGGAGCTGCATTGATGTGATCGAGCTCGATGCCGCGAGCCACCGTGGAGTCGCTGATATTGACGAGGTGCGCAAGCAAGTGGGCTATGGCCCGATGGAGTTTCGCTACAAAGTTTTTATTATTGATGAGGCCCACCAGCTCTCCAGTGATGCTAAGGACGCGTTTCTGAAAACTCTGGAGGAGCCGCCGCCCGGTGTGGTTTTTATTCTCGCCACCACCGAGCCGCAGTCTATTCCCATCACCATTCGCAGCCGCTGCCAGCAGTTTGACTTTAAGCGTGGCTCACTCCTGGATATTT
>JANNDD010000125.1:0-3566 GCA_031387365.1 Armatimonas sp.
GTCAGCGCCGAGATTGAAGCGAATCACGGGCGGCAGGAGCAGCGCACAGAGCAGACCGTGCGCGGCTCCGGTGCGTGCCCCGACCGGGTGCGCGATGCCATGCACCAGCCCGAGACGCGCGGTGTTGAGCGCCATCCCGGCACAATAGCTCGCCATCAGCATTCGCTCGCGTGCTTCGAGGCTCTCGCCGTCGCGGAAGGCGGCGGGGAGCCACTCGGCGATGTCAAACGCCGCCTGGAGCGCCAGCGGGTCGGTGAGCGGGTTGGCACCCCGGCTGACAAAGGCTTCGATGGCCTGTACAAACGCGTCCATGCCCGAGTACGCCGTGACATGCGGTGGGCAGGAGACACTGAGCGTGGCGTCGAGGATCACGGTGCGTGGGAGCATTGCGCCGCCCCGGATGCTGGCTTTCTTGGGAGTTGTGCCGCGCTTGTCGGTATACACGCCCACCCAAGTCGCCTCGGAGCCCGTGCCCGCCGTCGTGGGCATTGCAAGGATCGGGAGCGCATCCGAAGCCTGCTCCGGCACGGCGAGCTTGCCGTCGAAGTAGTCGTAGATGCTGCCGGGGAGCGCGGCGGCCTTGGCGACATCGAGCACGCTGCCACCGCCAATGGCGAGAATACTATCGCAGCGCTTTGCCGAGCCCTGCGCCGCCGTACAGTCTGCCAGAGTGGGCTCTGGCGGAACGCCAATATGGAACCTTGCATCGGGGAGAGTTGCCTGGATTTTCTCCAGCATCCCGCTCATGGCTAGGCTCTTACCACAGACAATCAGCGGCCTCTTTCCCAGAAGCGCGGCCTCGGCGGCCAACCGCCCGTCGGTGGCTGCGCCCGCGCCACAGATCACTTTTCCCGGCGTGACAAAGGTAAACGTGTGCATGGGTATTAGGGTACCCCAGTCCCACCCGCCTGAACCCACCCGCCTCGTTCCTCGGCACCCTCCCTCTTGCGAAGGAGGGCTGGGTGGATTTACGAGGCAGTGGTCATGCCGAGTTTTTCGAGGAGCTGGGGGTGCGCTTTGAGGGCGATTCGGGCGAGCTTGCGGTACTGCATCACCCAGGCATTGAGGGCTTCAAGGGCTTCCTGCACGGCGGGGGTGGCGTCTTCGGCGGCACCTTTGGCACCGGCCTGCTCACTCTGTGCTTGCTCCAGCGCGGTGAGGGTGGCTTGCAGTGCGGTGCGCTTGGCGGCTATCAGTCCGAACCCGGCGAGCTGGTCGGCGAGGGCGAGGTCGGTGGCAAGGGCATTTAAGAAGCGGCGTCCGCGATCCAGCAGCCCGGCCCGTGAGCGGGGAAGCGGCCCGAGGTCTAGCCCGAGGGCACCGAGAGCGATAGGGTTGCCTTGCAGGACGGCGCGTGCAATCCCCACCAGCGGGGTCATGGCCTGAAACGCCGCGTTGGTGGCGCTTTGCACTGTGCCCGTCTTGGTCTTCTTCACCGTCCGGCGGCTCTCCGCAGCGCTCCGTCGTGCCTGAACCGTGTCTAGGAGCGCCTTGCCTTCCTGCATGCGCGTGGCGGGATAGCCATAAGGCGCGACAGCGTCTTGAATGTCGGGGTTGCTCAAAGTGCCATCAATCATGAGCCTTGCCCGCTCTATTTGCTTTGCTACTATAATTTTTCGTCGTGTTGCCATTAATTTAGTCCTTTTTCTGGCTCGTCAAGCTGTCTCTTATTCTCTTTAAGTAAGATCTTCGCCTCGCTGTGTTATTGCTTCCTCTTGCTGCGCTATTGCTTCCTCTTGCTGAGAAATATCTTCGCCTCTCTACGCTCTTACTTCGTCACGTTTCAGCTTTGCTTCGTGCCGCAATACCAATACTTCTTGTCGTTACAACTCCGCTACACACCGCACCCCAGCCGCTCTATTTTAACATACCCCGCCCGCCGTGGTAGCCGTGGCCGTTGACCGGGTAGCTGACCGAGAGGTTCGCCAGGTAGGAGGGCCGGAAGCGCTCGCGTGGCCGGATGACGTACTCAGGGGTCTTCCAGTAGGTGTCCCAGCAAATCTGCACGTGGTCGGCCAAGTCGTGCTCGGCGATCTGGAGCAGGGTTTCCAGGAGGCGCGGCTCGATAAGCTCGTCGCCATCGGGGAGCAGGGCGTGGGTAAACCCAAGGGAAAGCAGGTGATCCCCAGCGGCCTTGCGGTGCTCGATCTCCCCGTGCCACTCTCCGACGACGACCGTCGCCCCTGCCTCCTCCGCGACCTTGGCCGTGCGCTGCCAGTCGCCGGGATCGCCGAAGAAGGGGATGCGGTTGACGAAGACGTAGACGGGAACGCGACCCCGGAGGGCCTGTATGGTGGCATCCAGGTACCAGTGATCGTCATGAGCGATAAGGAGCGCGGTAACCTTTGATGTGCTAGGTGACAAACGGGCTTCTGGGGCCGCTACAGAAGTTACAGGAGATGATGTTTTTGATTTTGGTGTTCTCATTAGTGCGGCTTTTAGGGTTTCAGGCAAAGCGTCCGAGGCTTGGTCGAAGCGTCGCAGTCAGCACTCCCATTTTACCCAGCTTCCGACTTGTCTACACAGACGGTGACATCCAGGTACCAGTGATCATCGTGCGCGATGAGAAGTGCGGCTGTCTTCAATACGTTCTCACGTGGTGTTCACGTCTAGGTCAGTTGCATTGGTAGTTGCGGCTGTAGGAGGGAGTGTTATCAATAACATATCAAAGTCGGCGACTCGCTTTCTATATTTTTAATATGCATTTCAACCAAGTCTCCTATAATATAATCATCATTCGTTTTACTAGACGCAAAATCTAATTTATGATTCCTCAATGCTATTTCAATTATCGATATTTTACTTGATCTAGAATTTTCTGGATTTTCATATTCGTTAATAATTTCATCTATGTGTCTATTTGGGATAAAATCTGCCAAAAATGCCAAAGATTCCAATATTCGACTTCTTACATCACGATCAGTTTCTATTATAAGACGCTCAAATAACTTGTCATAACATTCGTCACAATTAGGATCGCTCATTGCTACTGCTGCCCTCTCCCGAAACAAAGAATTTTCACTATTAAGTAATAAAGTTACTTTTCCTAGAAGTTCAGGATTATCCCTAAGGCAATAGTTGTCCTCTGCATAATCAAGAATTTGGCTTGCTTCATCCATACTCATATTATTTACCTCGTTTTATTAAATTACCAGGAATTTGGCCTTCAATTAGAATCTCATTGTTCTTTTTCATCTGAATAACAACTCCAGGCAGGTTCCGTTTTGCAATTTTTCCAGCATTAGCGCGTAACTCTTTGGTTCCATCTTGGCTCATTACCCATGATTCTACCCTATCAATTGTCCATATTCTAATTTTACCTTCATTTTCAAGTGCTCTTAAATCATTTAATGATACCTCCAGCACTTGTCTCCGAGTATTACGATTCTCAGTAAAAAACAATGCACCACGAGAATCGTTTGATGAGGCTTTGTTGCATAACGGGCTAACCCGTATTTTTATCAGGTAGCTACAGGCACGGTTCTGGCAATCATGAAAAGCTGTGAAACGAAACAAAACAACCAAAGAGCCTAAACCCAAAGGGAAAAAGACTTCTTACCGCACCC
>JANNDD010000166.1:0-1331 GCA_031387365.1 Armatimonas sp.
ACCTGGAACCTGCAACAAGAAACCCTGCCTCCCCCGTGGGACTCTGCGCCTTACCACAGACGGATTTCCTTAGATGCCACGCTGATCTTCGAGCCCGTCAATGACGCGCTCCGTGGTGTGGATGAGCATAGATGGGAACCATCCGAAAACATGCCCTGGCTTTGGCAGCCCCACCCGCTAGAGTTGGAAGAGCTGACAGAGCTTTTCTGGATCGATCTGATCATCAAGGTGCCTGGCTTGATTGAGTGCCTAGCCCGAGACTGCTGGCAGTGGAAGCACGAAAAGTTGGGGCTGATTTCGGGAGGGGTTTACCACATCTTTACTCCTCAAGGAATCCCTGACTCTGCTGCTGAGACCTTAGCCATTTACCTGGAGCAGACAGAATTATGAACGATCAACTGCAAGAACTTCATACGTTTCTTTTTGCTCCGGAGCGTTGTTTCCAGGCCGACGAAGAAGAGTGGATTGAGGGAGGCGTCGGGGAGTTCCTGGAAACGATCCGCTCATTTCTCGAAGCTCGTGGAGTGGCGCTGGAAATCTCTGACGAGCAGATTGGCAAGGGTGAGGGATACTCGCTGGCCGTTAATGGAGAATTGCTTGTTCTTTACACGGAAGCTGAGCTTGCGGTGACAAGAGGGCAAGAAACCCTGGCACGAACTACGGTGCCTGTGAATCGCTTACTGACTGAAGCAGGCGCGGAGCAGCAGATGTATTGTTACAGTGGTTGGAACGATCTTGCCGTGATATTTTTGACGCTTGAAGAGCACGCCAAAGCTTGCGCAACTCTGGAAGCGGCAGGCTATGAGTTTCCTGAGATTCCCTACAGTCCAGCAGTGGCAACGGACTTATTGTAATCTCAGGCGGCTTGTTTTGCCTCGTTAGGGGTCATGTGGAAGCGGAAGCAGTCTCGGCCTGCCTGTTTGGCTTGGTAGAGGGCGGTGTCGGCGCGGTGGACGACATCCTCGGGACGCTCACCGGGGAGGCAGGCGGCTCCTCCGATACTCAGCGTGATCGGCAGATTGTTGGCAAAACGACGTTCCCGCACGGTACTGACGAGGCGGTGGGCGAGATTTTGGGCTTCCTGGAGGGTGGTGTTGGGCAGGAGCAGGAGAAACTCCTCGCCGCCCCAGCGGCCCAGTAAGTCTCCCGAGCGCAGGCAGGTGCTCAAGTGGTGGCTCAGCTCCTTCAGAACCGCGTCACACGATTATGGCCGTACTGATCGTTGACCTGCTTGAAGTGGTCTATGTCGAGCAGCAGTAAAACAAAAGGGTGAGGGCTCTGGACACTGCGCTCCAGGCAGAGCTGCATCTGCCGCCGGTTGATGAGCTGGG
>JANNDD010000128.1:0-15505 GCA_031387365.1 Armatimonas sp.
AAGCGACGGAGCAATAGCAGATGCTAGCTATATTTTGAAAATCCATGACCCAATCGAAAGTATGGACAAAACAATTGTTCCTATTATCGAAGAGAGCCGACATCCGAATGGACATATAGTTATCGGTCCAAAAGCACTACATGAATTACCAATCGATGAAGAATACAATGTAACAGTAGGAGGAAGTTGGACTTTTTCAATGGGCACACAAGAGTCGGGATTAAGTCCTTGGTTGCCAATATTCGGTATTTCGTACAACACAAACCCTGACACTTATGTACGTCATGCAATTTGGAATAAGCCAATATTAGGTGGTCGTCATTTGCGTTTATATCGCCGTATTGGTTACAATCAACATATCATGAAATACTTAGTATATGATTTAATGGGTCAAGTGCGTTCGGCCCCTGAAGATGCAAGTGTCAAAACTTTGGCGTTCGGTTGGGAAAAAGTGGATGAGACGCAATTTTGGCTAGAGTTCAGTAATGAGTATGGTTTTTAAGAATGATTGACAGAGAAACCCACAAGACTATCCATTAAATTCTGGGAAGCATATTTCACGAAAATGGAAACAACTATAAGCATCGGCGGAAGTGTTGACGGTATGATTCTTAATGGAGATGCACCTGTACTCTGCGGGAAAATATTCATTAACGCATCTGCCATTGCTTGTATTCCTGATAATGCACTCATCAAGCTAGTCTACGCTTATAAGCAAGGATATAAACATGCAAAACATCAGTTCTACCTTCCCACCAGATATTAAGCTAGAATCATTAATCGCACAGAATATGCCTAATATCCGCAGTGCATTTATAAGCATTCTATTTCTTCATTCGAAAGGTAGAGCCCAAGAGGTTGCACTTATTTATGAAAAATTCATCAAAAAATCTGACAAAAACCCTCACATCAAAGCACAATATGCTTTTGCGCATTTTGTAGGAACCGTACTTTTTCAAGATAAACCAACACCTCAACAATCTAAAGTCGTATCGTATCTATTATCCGACGTTTCACTTTTACCATGCAATCAACTCCGTAAAGAGAGTCTGTCTGAACTACCAAAATCACCAGAAGCAAAAATAATGGCTGCCATGTATTATCGATATAATGCAAAATGGAAAACAGCTTTTGATCTATCAAATCAATCTATCAAATTGGATCCAAAATGGGGCTATGGTTACTACCTGCGCGGGCAATCAGCAAGAGCTCAAAATAACACAATCAAGAATAATAGCATAAAAATCAATAATGCAAATACTGCTATACATGATTTTGATAAAGCCGAAAAATTAAATCCCGAACTCAAATATCAAAATTTATATATCGAATACGTCAATGCATATTCTGACTTAGGTGACTACAAATCCGCACTAGCCTATATGGATAAGTTTCTTGGTATCGCCAAAAAACGAGAAGATTCCCCCAGAAAGATTCAAGAACTTTCCACATGGAGACAATCTATCGCCTCGCAAATTAAGCCCTAGCAACTGTGCTCTGCTTTAGCTTTAACAAGGATTCCGCCACTCCGACAATTGCGGCGGCGTCCATTCCGACTAATTCGCGCAGCTTGGGGATGGGGCCGTGCTCGACGAAGTGATTCGGGAGGCCGATTCTGGTCACTTGGACATCGGTGAGGCCACGGTCGGCGAGGAGTTCGATAATCGCGCTGCCAAAGCCTCCGGCCAGAATGCCGTCCTCGACCGTGATGAGCTTTTTCGTGCGACGAGCGAGCGCCAGAATCGCGACTTCATCGAGTGGCTTGACCCAGCGGGCGTTGATCACCTCCACGGAGTGACCTTGCGATTCCAGCGTGTTGGCGGCGATCAGCGCCTCGCTGACAATCGGGCCGTAGGTGAGAATCCCCAGGTCATCGCCGCGCCGTAGAGTCTCGGACTGCCCGAGCTGGATTGGGGCACACGTGTCCGTAAGGTTCTCGCCGCCGCCGCGCGGGTAGCGCAGGGCAATGGGGCCTTTGCGGTAGGCCAGCGCGAACTTGGTCATCTCACGCAGCTCCTGCGGGTCCTTGGGCGAGAGCATCACAAGGTTCGGGATGGAGCGCAGATACGCAATGTCCATGGTTCCATGGTGGGTCGCCCCATCGTCGCCCACTAAGCCCGCGCGGTCAATCATAAAGACCACGGGCAGGTTCTGGATACAGACATCGTGGACAATCTGGTCGTAGGCGCGCTGCAAGAAAGTGGAGTAGATCGCACAGACCGGCGTGAAGCCCTCGGCGGCGAGCCCGGCGGCGAAAGTGACAGCGTGCTGCTCGGCGATCCCCACATCGAAGAAGCGCTTGGGGAACTTATCCGCGAACTTGGCAAGCCCCGTACCATCGGGCATCGCGGCGGTGATGGCGACCACTTTATCGTTGTTGACAGCCACCTCGTTCAGGCTCTCGACAAACGCCTGGGTGTAGGTGACCCCACTGGACTTCTTCTCCATCTTGCCGTCTTCAATCGAGAAGCCCGTGGTCGCATGCCAGGTGCGCTGGTCTTTCTCGGCGGGCTCGTAGCCCTTGCCCTTGGTGGTCAGGATATGGAGCAGCACGGGGCCTTCTAAATGTTTGGCGTGCTCGAAAACTTGAACGAGAAAGTCAGTGTCGTGGCCATCAATGGGACCGATGTACTGAAAGCCCAGCTCCTCAAAGAAAATCCCCGTGTTGGCCGGGGCAGCAAAGTGCGTCGCGGCGTGCTTGGCACCGGCAGCGGTTCGGTACAGAAGTCCATCTTTGTTGAGCGTCTTCTTGACCGTGCTCTCCACTTTTTGATAGGTAGGCATAAGCCGTAGCTTTGCTAAGTATGTCGCCAGCGCACCCACATTCTCGGCGATACTCATCTCATTATCGTTGAGCACCACCAGCATCTTTGTCTTCTGGTCGCCGATATTAAGCATCGCCTCTAGGGCCATCCCTCCAGTAAGTGAGCCGTCGCCGATGACTCCAATCACACTCTCCGTGGAGCCGCGCAGGTCGCGCGCCTTGGCAAACCCGAGCGCCGCCGAGAGGCTGGTGCTGGCGTGGCCCGCGCCAAACAAGTCATACTCGCTCTCATCGCGGCGCAGAAACCCAGAGATTCCCTGGTACTGTTTAATAGTATGGAGCTGCTTCCAGCGCCCGGTGAGCATCTTGTGGGGATAACACTGATGCCCGACATCCCAGATCACCTTGTCCTTGGGCAACTCAAAAACTTTATAGAGCGCCACGGTCAGCTCGACCACACCCAAGTTCGGTGCAAAGTGCCCCCCCACACGCGAGATGGTCTGGATCAGCCCCTGGCGCACCTCATTGCAGAGGGCCTTGAGCTGGGCGGAGTCCATGCTCTTCAGATCGGCGGGGCCGGTGAGCTGGTCAAGAATCGGGAAAGAGTCCATAATTTTCACTTTTACTTTGCTTGACAAAGTTCTTCGCGGACATACTACCGCAGCCCTGCGGCCTTGTCAAACCGGTCTAGGGAATTCTAACACAGATACTTGGTTTTGCGTTCCTAAATTCTCCGCCCCGTGAACGGGGCGTCGCCCTTCGGGAAACAAAGCCCGTGCCGGGCTGGGAAGAGGGTCAGGCTTTAGCAATACACTCGCGCACGAACGCTAGGCTCTTGGCAAGACTGGCGGCTTTGTCGTCCCCACTAATGCTACACTCGTAGGCGAGCCAGCCGGTGAAGTGTAGCGCTTTGAGCACAGAGAACGCAGCGACGAAATCAATATCTCCCGTACCCGGTTCGTGGCGCGTGTTGTCGGCGAGGTGCAGGTGATGGACGTAGCTTGCGGCGTCACGGAGCGCTTGTGGGGAGTCTGTCTCCTCAATGTGCATGTGAAAAAGATCTGCTAGAATGCCGACACCTGCCGGTGCGCCCGCCAGCTCAATGACGCGCTGCGCATCGGCGAGCTTTCGTAAATAGTGCTGCTCGTAGCGATTCAGTGGCTCCAGTAAAAACAGCGTGTTATGCGCGGCTGCGTGGGGTGCGAGCTCTTGAAGGGCGGCGACCATAAGGCCGTCTTCCAGCTCAATGGCGGTCTTGTAGGGCGAGAGATCGGGGACTTTCGGCCCCCCAAAGATCGGCGGGACGATCTGCCCCGCCGCACCGACCTCGCCGCAAAACTTTAAGAGCGCCTTGCTGCCCTCGATGGCCTTGCGCCGCTTCTCTTTGTCGGGGTCAAGAAAGTCAAAGCACGGATTACCGCCTTCATCGGCGTTGCCACAGACACTGGAGATAGGCACAAGCCCGTTGATCGCGTCGGCATCGCGCAAGCATTTTTCCAAGCCCCCACCCCAGACGCCGAGCTCCAAGCCCTCCACTCCGTTGTCATGCGCCCACTTCGCCTTCTCCGTCGTCGTTGTGCCCGGAATCAGCCCGAGCTGTAGTGCGATTTTCATGTGGGTATTTTACCGGCGCTTCACTTTTCCCGCGCCGTGACAGCACGGGCAGGCCCAGGTGTTCGTTGAACCCGCCATCGCCGAGCTGCGAACGCCGTACTGCGGGCCGACCACCATCTTGCCCGTGACATCGTACTGAGGCGCGACCGAGGTATAGGACTCGCCCACGCTCCGGTTGTTCTCAAAGCGATAGGCGCCTTTTCCCTTGCAGAAAGTGCAGGTAACGTAGCTTCGGGGGTCTTCCGGCTCGGCTTTTTTCTTTTGCCGTTGCAGCTCGGCCTCGCTCGGCGCTTGCTTCTGATTCTCTTCGACACGCTTGTCGCGCTCCTGGCGCAGGTACGCGGACCAGGCTTCTTTGGAGGCGTCTTCATAGGCTTTGGCGCGACCCGCAAGAGCGTTCTGCGTCTGGTCAAAGGCAATGGTCTGCTGCGTGTCGTCCAGATCCATCAGCCACTTGCCGCGAGCGTCGTAGAGCGTCACGGTCTGGAAGGCCTTGTCGCGCGCCTGCCGCATCACCGCAATCGTCTGACGATCCGGCGACCAAGCGAAGGGGAAGTTGTACCAGTAAGGCACGCCGTGAATCGTCGTTTTCTGGAATATTTTTCCGGTTGTTAAATCGCACTGAATCGTCTCGACCAAGCCGTCCGCAAGTTGCCGGGAAAGTGAGAATCGGTTCTCCGGGAGAAAGCCGTCGAAATTATAGTAGCCGATGCCTTCGGGGATAGGTGCCTGCCGCTTTCGTTTGACATCCACAATCATCGGCAGCTCTTT
The DNA here is from genome assembly GCA_031387365.1 of Armatimonas sp. Classification (GTDB taxonomy): domain Bacteria; phylum Armatimonadota; class Armatimonadia; order Armatimonadales; family Armatimonadaceae; genus Armatimonas. The sequence goes on from JANNDD010000128.1 coordinate 5,150, forward strand.
GCTAAGCTTATCCATCCTGTCGAACTGACCGGGGACTTTTACCAGATAATCACCGCTTGGCACGAGATGCCAGTCGTGCGGGCCTGGATTCTCTTCATATTCCAGGCGATAGTCCGTGCCATCCATCGCGAGGGAGGAGATACGGCGCGCCGGCTTGCCTTTTTTAGGAGAGTCCGACCACCTGAATCTCACCCGGTTGCTAGCCTCGTCCCACACACATGACCCGATTCGTGGGTTCTCGCCGCGCGCATTCGGCAATTTTTTCGTATCTACCTTCCATAGCTCGATTTTAGCTTTTCGATTATAGAGGCTGATACTGAAGTCATTAACACGAATGAAATGCTCGGAGTCAATCGGAATGAAAGAAGGATCGCTACTGTTATAGTTGGGCATCAGCGGTGCCTCTTCTCCAATATTGTTCTCTAAATCTACCAGGATAGGCGAGCGGGATGTGTTTCCCTTCGAGCTTTCCCCATCGAATATGGTGGCATCGTTGACGAACGAGAACGAGGGACGCGCCATGTTCCATCGCGTGGGGTTGTCGTCCAGGTAGCTGTCGATGCTGGAGCGGAAGACGAGCTTGCCGGTCTTCACCTCCCAGACCTTGTGTTCGTGGCTTCCGAGAGTGGCGACGTAGCGCCCGCCGGGAGAGAACTCGACGTGCTTGCCGTAGCGGACGGTGTAGGGCTCTCGGGACGATTTTTCGAGTCGAAGCGTGGTGTCTTGCATAATTTGATCTTTCCGTTATCCGGGGTAATCGCGGCTGGCGCGTTTGTAGCCGACCGTGGACGTTCCGGCGTAGTTCAGGATGAAGCTGCCCTTCGCCCCGACGAAGCGCGGGTCGCTCGAAGAATTCGAGGCTTCGAGGCGCAGGTTCTCGGTGTGGAAGCTGACCTTGCCGTTGTCGCCGTACTCGCTTTTGTTCGGGTTCGAGCCGCCAATGTCCACCGCATCGAAGATCACCGTACCAGAGACGGCGTTCCACTGGCGGATCGTACCGTCCGGGGCATCTTCGTAGTAGCTAAACTGCACGGGGTTGGAGCCGACCACGGCAGGAAACCGTGCGCCGTGCCCGATGAAGACATTGCCGTCGATCTGATGTTTATGGAGATCGTCCATACGCAGGAAAAACCGCCGGGAGACGTTCGCCTGGGTCAGCTGCCCGTGCGCGGAGAAGAACCCCAGCTTTGTGTCGGGAACCTCATAGGTGGTCTCCAGAAACGCGAAGTCGGCGGTCGCGGTCGAGGCATTGCAGTCCGCGCTCCGGTCGGTCAGGGTCAGACGATCTTCCACGCCCAGCACTCTGTTCTTGCGCGTCATCCGCAGCGAGACGCGCTCCTCGGGACTCGCCGCCGTGCGCCGATACGTTACCGTCACGTCTCCGGCGGTAAACGGCTTGCTGGCATTGTTGTTCTGCACCGGAACGCCAAACGGGAAGTCGAGAATCTCGCCGGAGTCGAGAAGAATGTTCCACACGTTGCCCAATTGCAGTGTGCCGTTCTTCAAGTCATAGTAGAGCCGGTCGCGCGCCTGCGATCCCCACGCCGTCCCCACCTGGACGCGCGCGCTCAGAAGCGCATCCGGCCCGGCGGAAAGCTCCCAGCGGACGCTCCGCCCGTCGGCCAGAGTGCCGGTCGCCTCGAAGCTCCCAACGCGCGGGTTGTAGCTGTCCGACACAGCCTCCGGCGGCGCAGGGGTCGGGGCCGTCACACTCGGTCGTCCCCCGCCGCTACAGCCTACAAGCGCACCAAAAACAAAAATAGAAATAAATCCAAATACTCGTTGTTTCATCACAAACTCCTCTCGACCCAGTCCCGAGCGGCCTCGGAGACCTGCATCGCGTCTTGAAGCACCTGGAGCAAGTCCTTCAGCGCCTTCTCCACCTGTTCTCGCTCTTTATCAGGCCATGTCTTGCCCTGCATCTCAATGTCCCGAAGTGCGTACTCCAGCGGCGATGGCTCGTTGTCCTTGCTCGGCACCGTAAAATTCGCTTTCAACGTGCGCACCTGGCGCACGAGTTTCTCAAGGGAATCCGCCGGTCTTTCCGCAACCTTGGGAAACGTATTCAGCGTCATCAGGGAGATCAGCGCAAACTCCTGCTTGGTGAAAAACATACCAAAGAAAAGTGGCAGCGTGTCTCTCACACCATCGGCGGAAATTTTACGAACGACTTTGCTTTCTTCTTTGCTTTCAAGCCCCTGCACATTAGCGAGAATGGTTTTCAACATCGGGGTAGAGAACGATTTGAACTGCGGGTCCTCGATGTTTTTCTGCATTTCCAAGAGCGCATTGAGCAGCTGCGCCCCACTTTTGAAGGCAAGTTTCTTCGGCTCGGGAGCGGTGGCGGGGATCGGCGTTCCGGCCAAACCAAGCTCTTTGACGGCGAAATAATCGTCCTTGAGGCCGAGCCGCCGCGCTTCCTGAATGAACGGCCTCGCTTCCTCCTTGCGGCCCAGCTTCACCAGAACCGCCCCGACGTTGGTTGCCGTTCCCACGTCTTTGGGGGAGAGAGCGTAAGCTTTGCGAAACGGCGCTTCCGCTTCCGCGTACTTCCCCTGACGGTAGAGCGTCAGACCCAGCAGAGATTGACAAGAGGCATCTTCAGGCTTCGAATTCGCAGATTTTCGGGCCTCCGGCTCCGCTTCATCGTATTTTCCAAGCTGGAAGAACGTCAATCCTAACCCATAATGGACGAAGTTTTCGTCGTTTCCCAGCGCGATCGATTTCTGGAACGAAAGGATCGCCATGGAATACACGTTTTTTTTCAGGGCCGGATCGGATTCCCAGTCTGCCCAGACCTTTCGGTTCGCTCCCTGATTCGCCAGCAGCCTGGGCAGTAGCGACGAGTCCTTGGGAACCAGCCGAATCGCCGCGCTGTAGAGCTTCTCCGCCGCGTCGAAATGGGCGAAGGGCGAGATGTTCGCTTTTGCCAGATGGGAATGCGCCATCGCCAGGCCATTCAGAAAAATTGGGTCTTTCTCGAAGCCGGGGCGGGCTTTCTCGTACGCGGCGAGGGCGTCCGCCCAGCGTTTTTCTTTCGCGGCAGCATCGCCCTGCTTGCGGAAAGCGGCGGCGTCCTGGGCGAGCGCGGACGTTCCCGACGCGACCGCCTTGGCCTCTGCCGGTTTTCCCAGCTTTAAAAGCAACGCTCCTAAGTCAGCTTGATAAGACGGATTTTTGGAATCGAGCGCGTAAGCGCTACGAAGCGGCGCTTCGGCTTCGACGTATTTCCCCTGACCATATAGAGCCTTGCCCAAAAGCGATTGATTGCGGCTGGCATCAGGAGCTGCGGCCGCTGATTTTCGCGCCTCCAACTCGGCTTCCTCGTATTTTTCGAGTCTGATAAACGTGAGGCCCAAGTCGTAATGATTCCAGTGAGCGTTGCTCCCCAGCAGGATCGCCTTTTGAAAGGCATCGACTGCTTTCAGATAATGTGTCTCTTTCAACGCCTTCAACGTCGGTTGTTCGGCTACCCAGTCGCCATAGGCTAAATAGTTGCTGCCAAGATTGGATTGGAAGAGCGCATTGTTTTGGTCGAAGCGAATCGCGGCGTAGTAGAGCTTCCCCGCTTCGGTGAAATGGTACGATGGCTGAACGTTCGCTCGCGCCAGATGAGAGTGCGCGTTGGCGAACTCGTTGAGAAACTTCGCGTCCTTCCCGAAGCCGGGCCGCGCTTTTTCGTAGGCGGCGACGACGTCCGCCCAGCGTTTTTCTGTCGCGGCGAGATTGCCTTGCTTCCGAAATTCGGCGGCGTCCTGAGCGAGCGCGGGGGCGCAGAGCGTGGCGACGCAGAGAGTTAGTAGAATGGTCTTCAACGATTTTCTTCCTCAAATTTATTTTGCTAATTGGGCGGCGAGCGCGGCCAGAACCACCAGACGATAGCGCGGCTCGACGATTTTGGCAAGCTGCGCCTTCGTGAACGCCGGGTCGAGCAAGGCGAGGTCGGCCAGAGCGTAGGCGTAGTAGCTCTGCCGCGACGCGTATTCGAAGGAGCCTTTCGTCAGCGGGCGGCTCTTGTCGCGCTGCTGGTTGTCCTTGAGAATCGCCAGAAACAGGGCGCGCGACTGAGCGGCCTGCTTCGCGGGATCGAGAGTCGGCTCCTCGAAAAATTTGCCGCCCAGAACCCGTGCGACTTCCGGGCTCTCTCGCCCTTCCTGCCGCAGAAACGCCAGCGTCCGGTGCGCGGCCCGGTCGGAGGAGAGCGCCGCGAACTCGGCGGGCTTCAGAAAGAAAACGAGCGCGGGCGGCAGGTCGCCGTTTTTGCTGATCTTCTTCAGAATGGCGCGGGCGTCGGCGTCTTTCTTCAGGTACATCAGGCCGAGGGCGAGCAACGCCGGATTGTCCGCGCTCTCCGAACGAAGTTTACTTTCCGCGTCGGCAGCGTCGGGGAGGCCCAGAAAAACGGCGCGGCACAGATCAATCCCGCTGAGGTCTTTGACGTAGGGCGCGAGCGCGGCGCGGGCGGGGGTAGCCGCTTCGGGCAAGCTGTGGCGCACGGCGCAGTCTAAGATTTTGAAAAGCGTCGTAACGCGCGTCCACTGGTCGTCGCTGCCTTTTTCCAGCGCCTTGCCCTTGATCTCCAGCATCTTGCCGCGCTCGATCCCGGCGAGCAGTGCTGCCGTGGCGGCTTTTGCGTCTTTGCGAACGGTGACTTCGTACTCAGCCAGAAGTGGGGCGCGGAAGCCGTCGATGTCGTGCTTTCGGCTAAACGCGACGCTCTCGCTGTAAAATCCGGCCCGCAGCCCTTCGTTCACCAGCAGAGTCACCAGCGACTGGTACGTCCCCTTCTTGCCGGTGCAAAGCGTTCTGGCATGTAAGAGCGTCGCCTGCGCCCCGGCGGCATCGCCGGTGTTTTTCTGCGCCAGCGCCAGCTTGACGTGGAGCGGCAGGAGGTTGTCGTAGAGCAACTTCCTCTCGCTCGCCGCCTCGCCGCCGTCGCCCATCTCGAGCTCGATTCCAACGGTTGGCAGAATCTTCATCGCTTCTTTGAGATACGCCGCAAGCGCATCGCGCTTCTGGAGCAGCAGGCTGGCCCGCTCCAATGGAACCGCCTTAACCGCAACATAAGGAGCTTTAGTCTGCTGGGCGAGCGCGGGCGCGCAGAGCGTGGCGACGCAGAGAGTTACATGATGCAAGCGCACCATGTCCAACCGGGTTAGCTTGCCAGAATCGGGGCCACCGTCGCCGGGGTGATCGTCAATCCGAACTTTGGGAAGAAGTATCTGTGCCTGCGCCAGATAACCCAGCGCGAGTTTTTTAAAGTTTTGTTGCATCATGCCTTTCAGTTTAACAAGCTTCCGTTACGACAGCGTTACAAAGTAAACGAACAGAACACTACTTATTTGCAAGCGGAAAGTTCACGCCGCGTCCGTAGCGCACCGGGCGCTGGTCACGGTTGCGCAGCTCTTTGGCGAGAGCGGGCACCCGCTGCTCGGCGTAGGCCAGCAGAGAGATCACCTTGATCTGGCTCTCGCTCGGGGCAGCTTTCCCACGAAGCCCTTCCAACATCGCATAGGTCAGGATGCCGTGGCCTAGGGCTTTCACCTCGCTGGCGTACTGCTGGCTGGTGGAGGCAGTGAGGATATACAGCCCTTGGGCACGCGCAAGGAGTGCCAGCTGCCGCTGCTCCTGCGCCCCACCCGTCGAGCTACCACTGAGCGCTGCCCCAGACTTACAGGCATCGTAGACAATCAAGATGCGCCGCGCCCCGATCTGCGAGATGAGAGAATCTAGCTGGTCGCCGCTGATGCCGTACTTTCGGACGTTGTTCTTGTCGCGCATCAGGCGCATCTCGGCGGGCAAGAAATAGAAGCTCTGTGCGGCACTCTCCACCTCGTCATCGGTGGCCTTTGCGGCGGCGGTCTCCCCGTGTCCGGCCAGATAGATCACCACAATATCGCTGGGCTTCGACTCGGTTGCCAGCGCTTTTATTGCCGCTTCGATGTTTTTCCCCGTGGCATTTTCATCAAGCAGGGATGTCACTTTCACACCCGCAAAGAGCGTTTTTTGGCCCTCGAAGAACTGCCCAAAAGCCTCGGCGTCCGGGCGGGCGTACTCCAGATTCATCGCCGGGTCTTCGTACTTATTAATCCCCACGCTCAGCACCCGAAGTGTCGGCTTGACCGTGGCGGCTGCCGTGCTGACCAGCTTTAGCTCGGCGGGCTGACTCTCCAGGTTCGTGCGGGAGTAGGCCACCGCGCGAAGCCGGTTCTCGCCGGGCTCCAGCGCGATGGTAAAGGTGCTCGTCCGCGTACTCTGCACGACTCCCGCTCCCGCCAGGCTACTGTCGCCCCCAACAAGCCGCCCGTTGTGGTAGAGCCGCAGTGCACGAACCCCGCCCCCGCTCTGCTCCGTGGCCCTCACCGTAAGGGTCACTTCTGCGGCGCTGGTTGTGCTGCTTGGTGGGGCAACGAGCTGTACTTGGGGCGGTGCACCTTGGGCAAGCGCCGCCTCGGGCGAGAGGGGATTCGCTCCCTCTTTGCCATCGAGAACCAGCTGCACCAGACCAGGGCGATAAAATCGCTCGGCGAACTGATCCAGGCTGTAGGTCTTACTCCCGTTGGAAAAATAGACTTTCTCAATCGCGCCTTGCGAGCCATCGAACGCGCCCTCGGGGGTGTAGGCCAGCCAGTCGCCACCCTCCAGCATCAAGAAACTAAGGCGGGTCTTGCCGCTCAGGTCGCGTACACGAAGACTGCCATCGTTTTGTGCCGTCAGCAGATGCTTGCCGTCGGGCAGAAGCGCAGGGACAACCGCTCCCCCCTCGCGAACCCCCACCCCATCGAGCTTGCTAAGCACTTGCTGGCGCTGTCCAGTGCTCGCGTTCCACAGGCTCCACTCATCTTTGCTGGAGTCGAAAACCAGCGCTCGCCCGTCGCTGGGTGAGACGATAATATCCCTGAGGCCCGCTGTAAATAAAGGCTCCCAGACATGCGACATCTGTCCTGTGCTCACCTCGCGGCGCACCACCGTCGCTTGGGTATCCGAGGCATCGGAGTCTCTCTGGATCTCCACCGGGATCAGCGCGGCCTTCCCACCCTCGATAAAAACGGGGAGCGGATAGCTCATCTGGCTCAGATACTTTCCCTTCCACTGATGGTCTCTGAAAGCGGGAGTCTGGGAGAGACGGGCACCGCTCTGCGCATCGTAGGTTGCAAACGTTCGCATCCCCGAGTCGGTTTTAATGAGGGCAACAAGCTGGTTTCGGTCGTTAAATGCCGCCCTCGTCTCACCATCCAGCCCCGAAAGACGCGCACGCTCTCGTCCTGACTTGGCATCGAGCAGGTAGCCGAGGCAGTACAGAGACGCTCCATCGGGGCTGAGCGCAAGCGAGGCACGAGGGGTGAAGCCGGGCTTTAGGAACAGCGGCTCAGAAAGCGCGTTCTTCTCCAGATCCAGCCGCCGCAGCTCCGCGCGGTCGTACTGCGGGTTCCACGCCACCAGAAAGATCGTCTTGCCATCTGCCGTGTAAACCGCGTCCAAGAGCGCCGCGACATAATCCGTCCAGAACAGTGTCTGCCCCGTGCGAGGATCCATAACGCGCAGGCTCCCCAGCCAGCCACCGACCCGGTAGTAGGCCCCTTGCGACGCATTGACAAGCGCCGTCTTGCCGTCGGGCGCGACGAAGAAGATATTGGGGTTGTACGTCCAGCCGCGCAGGGAGTTTTCTGGAGTCAGCGAAGCGCCGCTCCAGAGCGTTGCTCGGCCATCGCGCGCCACGGAAACAAGCTGCTTGCCATCTTGCCGAAACGCAACCGTGATTAAATCATCCTTGACGAGTGGGGCAAAGAGGGGGCCGGTGGCCTGAGGCGCAGCATCCGCCACACTGTCTCCGACTCCCTCCACCACAATGCCACGCACGGGGGCGGGCTTGGAGAGCGTCTCTTTTCCACTGAGAAGATCCACGAGCGCAAAGCGTGTTCCCAAAACGCGCACGAGGCTCTTGCCGTCTGGGGAGAAGCCCACAAAGCCGCTCTCTATCGTGCGGATTATCTTACCAGTGGCCTCTTCCACCACCACACCCGCGCCTTCGGTATCCTCCCTTGCTTTTAGCGAGCTGTCCTTGATGCCCAGTAGCTCCGCATCAAAGGCACTGACGAAGACATAACCACTGGCGGAGTGGGCCTCCGCCGGTGCGTTCACAGGAATCGTGCCCAGCTTCTTTCCCGTCGCCGTGTCGTAGCGATCCGTCTGGCGTATCTTTTTCTCGTAGCCCCGCCGCACATAGTAGATGACGAACTCCCGGTCACCTGGCAGAAAATGGCCAGCCGTCACCCCGGTCTGCTCGGTGAGCTTGATGGGAGTCGTGCCGGTGGTAATATCGCAGACAAACGCCTGGCCCACTCCCCGCGTTGTCACCAGTGCCCGCGTCTCGTCCTCCGTTACATCCAGACTCACCACTTCGGAGACGTATTGCTGGCCATCCAGGATCACGGAGGGAATCTGCCACTCCTTCAAGAGTTTCCCGCTGACGACATCCCAGAGCTGTAGCCTCCCGTACGGCTCATCATCCACCGTACCGTCGGCACTCCGGAGCGCTTTTACCCCCATTCCACCTACCAGTAAGCGTCGGCTGTCTTTCATCCAGTGGAGCAAGCCCGCGCACGGCAGCTCGCGCGTCGTCCGGCCCGTGTCGCTCTCCCAGATACGAACCTGCCCACCGCCACTGGTAGCCACCCAGCGCCCATCGGGGGAAACCTGAGCCGAGAGCATCTCCGTGTGTGCCTTCGGCGGCATCATCGTCAGCGGCCCCACCGGAAGCTGCGGAGCAGGCGTCGGTTTAGGAGCAAGCGCGGCAGGTTTGACAGCCGGAGGCGCAGGCTTGGGTTTTGCAGTTTGCGGGGAGCCCGCATGTCCACTCAGCACCAAGTTCATGCCAATCACAAGAGAGATCAGAGTTTTTTTCATATTTTTGTTGAATTATTTTCGGATCGTCAGAAAGACCATATCGGTGGCCCAGCCCTCGACCGTGATGGGTTGTTGCTCGCTCCGTGCTGGGAGCACTTCAATGCCACGTGCGCCTCGGTTGAGCTCGCGCTTGAGCTGAGCCAGAAGCTCCGCTGCAATGCTCGTGCCTGCGCCGCTCAGGGCCGAAAGGTCCCCGTTGGCTCCCTCCAGCACCTCAAGATTAATGGGCACCGTGGTAACAATGGCTTTTACCGCCTCGCTCCCCGCCGGACCAGTCACCCGCAGACGGAACAGATTGGGCGCAGGCAGGCGAGTAGTCTCTCCCGCGCGGAGCTTGTTTTCCCTGGCGTACTTATTGGGATAGAGCACCGTCACCTTGCCCGCCGGATCCACATCCAGCAGATACAAGTAGCAGTCCTGGCTCGGGCGTGCCGTGAAGCCGATCGTGTCGCCAATTTTTACTGTGTCGAAGTCGCGGCCATTGACTTGTAGGTCGATCTCCAGCTTGGACTTTGGGTTCTCCAGGTGCACCAGTTGATTCACCGTCGCCATGTTCTCCAGCACGCGCCCAATCTGCGGGAAGAGTGCATCGAGATCACCGCCCGTGAGCGTGGGGAGCTGCTGCTGGTTGCGAAAGACCTTGATGGTGACAGCTTTGCCCGGAACAAGCTCAAGCTCGGCCTCATGGGGCGCTTTAGCATCCACGATCTCGGCGAACTTCAGAGCGTTAATGCGGCCCATCAGCGACGCTCGCAAAGCGGCGTCTCCCAAGAGAGCCACGCGCAGCTTTGGTGTCTCCAGAAAATGAAACGCTTCACGGAGCGCCGTGCCTTCGGTCACTGTGCCGGAGAGAAGGGTGCAGGTCGCTTGTGGGGTAGCGTGTTGGCTAAGCCGCAAAGTTGCGCCACTCTGACTATGGAAAATGCTCCCCCGCGTCAGCTCCATCCCCACCGGCGCTTCGATAACCACCGTCTTGCCCTGCACCCGCGTGACTTTAGCCGCCCAAGTTGTCCATTGAGCGGTGGGATTCGGCTCTGTAGCCACCACCCCTCCACCAAGGGCTAACCGCTGCAACCCCTCACCCTCAAGCTGCGGCACCTGATCCAGCTTCATCTTCTGAAGAGTTAGCGCGAGGTCTTTGTGGATATCCTGATAGGTCGCTTTTTCCGGCTTGGTATTGGCCGCTTGCAGAAACGCGAAAGTAAGTGCCCCCATGTACGGGTTGATGGGCTGGTCGCCGCAGTACTTTCCCTTCGTTTTTCTCTGCTCCAAAAACGCATCCACCTTCGCTTTATCTGAGGTATCGAGCAGTACCAGAGAGTCCGCCGACGTCTGATCCGAGCGGCACCCGGTGAGTAGCACCGTGGTTTCTCCGTCGGGCTTGAGGTCATCTGCACCCGCACGCGGCGTACTAGGCAGTGCAGGCGCGCCCTTGATCGTCACTTCCAG
>JANNDD010000170.1:0-2619 GCA_031387365.1 Armatimonas sp.
TGTCCGTACGAGGGAAAGATCGCGCCTGAGACCGTGGTGCACGTCGCAAAGCAGCTGCTTGCCGCCGATGAGCTGGCATTGGGCGAGACTCTAGGGCGCGCAACGGGCGAGGATTTCGAAGCGCTACTGGAAGCCATCACCAAGGTGGTCGCTCCGGAAAAGCTGGCGGGGCACTTCCACGACACAAGCGGTAGGGCGCTGGCAGGAGTGGCACGGGGGCTGGACTACGGCCTGCGCTGCTTCGATGGTGCGGTCAGCGGGCTGGGTGGCTGCCCGTTCGCTCCTGGTGCAGCGGGAAATCTCTCCACAGAGCGTCTAGTCGCCTTTCTAGAGGAGCGCGGTTTCTCGACGGGGGTGAGCCAGGAGAAGCTTTCGCAGACGGGAAGCTGGCTACAAGCAGAGCTGGCACGATGAAAAGTGCCGCCTTCGCGCTCCTCTGTGGTGTCTCATTGGCGCTTGCCTTTCCGCCTTGGAGCCTCTGGCCGCTTGCCTGGGTCGTTCCCGGTCTGCTCTACGCGCTCCTGGCGGAATCGAAGCCGAAGCAGGCGGCGCTGGTAGCCTATCTCTTTGGGGTTGTGCTTTATCTTCTGGGAGCCCAGTGGGTGCGTGCACTGGCGGTTCCTTTGTGGTTGCTGCTCCCACTCTTTCCCAGCCCCGTCTTTGCACTCTATGGTCTGATAAATGGGCTGCTTCTGCCACGGCTCCGCCCACAGCTTCGCCCGCTTGTCTTCGCCTTGCTCTGGGCGCTCTTTGAGTGGCTTCGTGGTCTGGGAACCTACGCTGCGCCCTGGTTCTCCCTCGCCAGCGCCCATGCCCACCCAACCGCGCTTCCGCTCCTGCAGTGTGTCTCGTTTCTGGGCACACCGGGCATGGCATTTTTGGTTGTCCTCACCTCGGCTTTACTGGCGGAGGGGATTCGTCGGCGACAAAAGCACTTTGCCCTGATCTTACTACTCCCCCTTGCTCTGGTGCTTCTCCCCCGCCCCACGCCCACACGCCTGAGCTTTCTGCACCTTGCGCTCATCCAGCCCGGTCGTGCCGATGCCCAAGCCACAAACGACTACCTGGCTCTCTCCCGGAAAGCGGCTCTAAACCACCCCGATCTCATTGTCTGGCCGGAGGGTGCGGCCACGGAGCTAGACACCACGCGGCTCTCGGCGCTGGCTCATGAGCTGAAGACCCCACTTTTAGTCGGATTCTACAAAGACCACAAAGACGGCGCAGAAAATCGCCCCCAGAACCTAGGGATTCTCTTTGACGGTGAGGGGCGTGCTATTGGGCGCTACGCCAAGCAGCGGCTCGCGCCTTTTGGCGAGGTCTACCCCTTCCAGCACTGGCTTCGCAGTGTCTACGCCTCATTTGGCATCCGCCACGACAGCTTCCAACACGGCGAGCGCCCCGGCGTGCTTCGGCTCCCGAGCGGCCAGCGAATCGGGGTAGGAATCTGTTTTGAGAGTGCATTTCCCTGGGTGGCGGCAAAGAACACCCAGGCGGGAGCGCAGCTCTTGATCTTTCTGACTTCCGACCAGGCATTTGGCCAAAGTGCTGCTCTGCCTCAGCACCGGGATCTCGCCATCGTCCGGGCTATCGAGAACCGTCGCCCCGTTGTCCAAGTCGCTCCCACGGGAATCACGACTCTCATCGCCGCCGACGGACGCTCGGTTGCCGCGCTCGCGCCCGGTGAGCGCGGGATTCTCTTTGTCCGTGCTATACTTCCCCCGTGAAACCCGAACCCACCCGGCCTCGTCCCTCGGCCACCCTCCCTCTACGAAGAAGGGGCTGGGGCTGGATCTGCGCCCCACTCTCGGGGCTATTGCTGGTGCTGGCCTTTCCAAACTTCAACCTCTGGCCTCTGGCTTGGGTCGCTCTGGTGCCGTTTTACCTGGCGCTGACTCGCCCCGCCCCCAGAACCCATCCCCCCGGCCCCCTTCCCTCTACGAAGGAAGGGGGAGGCAGGAGGGGGTTTTCAACCCTCCTTCGTAGAGGGAGGGTGGCAAAGCGAGGAACGAGCGAAGCCGGGTGGGTTCTGGCAACACACGGCTTCGGGCTGGGCTTCACGATCTTTCTGACGGGCGTCTACTGGATCTCCGAGCTCAACGGCACCACACCCGCCGACAAGCTCTTCCCCTGGATCGGGCTGGCAGCGATTCAGGGCAGTTTCTTCGCCGTCTTTGCCGCGCTGGCAGGCTGGGCGCTCCCAAAGCTCCCGCCACCGATTCGCCCTTTCGCGTTCGCAGCGGGCTGGGTCACTTTTGAGCTGATCCGCACCCTCGGGACACTCAACTTCCCCTGGATGATCCTGGCCGTCAGCCAGGCACACGGCGGCGGACTTATCTGGCTCCAGCTCGTGAGTGTCGGCGGGCAGTGGCTTCTCTCGTTTGCCATCGCGCTTGTCAATGGGCTACTTGCCGAAGCGTGGCGTATAAAATCTTGGAAGCCTGCGGCACTGGCATGGGGCATCTTCTTTGGCATCGGATTCTACGGTGGGCTCGTCTACGGACTCTATAACAGCATTAAGTCCTATGAAGGCAAGCCATTGTTGCGAGTGGCAGCGCTGCAAGGCGGGCGGGAGAACATGGATGGTATCCCAGACTACGCGCCACTGACAGAGCAGGCAAA
>JANNDD010000180.1:0-1334 GCA_031387365.1 Armatimonas sp.
GCGCCACGCCGTCGCAATCAGCTCTCCTTCGCCCATCTCAGCAAGAGGTTTGTAACCACTCGCGGTCAGAAACGGATGGTTGTCGGTGCAGCGCAGAACACGGCCTGTCTCCGTAGTGACACGCAATACGGGCTTGACCCCTTTCTCCCAGACCTGAGAGACCGTGGCCGCAACCACGCGCTGTTGACCATTGGTAGCCAGAACCCGCTGCCCTGGCACAATCTCACGAATCGGCACCAGCAAGCCAGAGTCGGCATCGAAGAGACGGGTATCGCCCGTCAGGCACTCACGCAAATCGGAGAGCATGGGCCGCTTGTCCTCACGGCGCTCCACGGCGCGTGAGAGCTGAGAGAGGGCGATAACAGGAACATCAAGCTCACGGGCGAGGCTCTTGAGGCCGCGGGCGATCTCACTGATCTCCTGGTTGCGGTTCTCCGAGTTACGTGCAGAGCCCCGCATGAGCTGTAAGTAGTCCACGATCACTAAGTCCAGTGAGCCCTGCTCGGCCTTCAGGCGACGGCAGCGTGCCCGCATCTCCAGAGAGCTGATATCCGTGGTGTCGTCAATGAACATCGGCGCGTCCCACAGCCGGTTTACCGCCTCCGAGAGCCGAGACCACTCTTCGTCTTGCAAAAATCCCGTACGCAATTTATGGGCATTCACTTTAGCCTCAGAGCACATCATGCGCTGTACCAGCGACTCCTTGCTCATCTCCAGAGAGAATGTCGCCACAACACTGCCCTTACCCGCCGCATTCTGCCCAATATTCATCGTGAGCGCCGTTTTTCCCATACTCGGGCGCGCGGCGATAATAATCAAATCGCCGCGTTTGAGGCCGCTGGTGATGTAGTTGAGGTCATAAAATCCGGTGTCGGTACCGCTGACGACACCTTTATCGTGGTAGGCGGAGTCAATCTGATCGAAGACTTCGTTGAGCAGCGGGCGTAGTGGGGTGAAGCCTTCGGTCTTGCGCTTGCGGGCAACATTGAAGATCGCGCGCTCGGCCTGGTCCACCAGTGTGTCCACTTCATCGGTCTCGCCGTAGGCCATCCCGGCGATCTCGGAGGCGGTCTCGATCAGGCGGCGCAGAACCCCCTTCTCGGAGACGATCTTAGCGTAGTAGACAACATTGGCGGGAGTGGGGACGTACTCGGCGAGCTGCATGAGGTAGATATAGCCACCCGTCTGCTCCAGCGTGCCACGCCGCGTCAGCTCATCCTTAAGGGTGACGATGTCTACAGGCTCGTCTTTATCCACGAGAGAGAGCATCGCCTCGAAGATACGGCCATGTGCCTCGCGGTAGAAGTCTTGCTTGTCTAAAAACTCGGTGACGC
>JANNDD010000185.1:0-2800 GCA_031387365.1 Armatimonas sp.
TCACCCAGCTCGGCGACGGGCAGCGGAACACCAGTGGGCGGAGTGATCTTGACCACGGCGATGTCGGACAGTGCATCCGTGCCGATCACGCGAGCATCGTAGCCTGTTCCCCCGACCTCAACCGTCACACTCCGTGCGCCCGTTACCACATGGTAGTTGGTCAGGATATAGCCATCGGCGCTGATAATGACGCCCGACCCAGCACCTCGGCGCACCTCAGGTGCGCCGCCTCGCCCCTGCAACAAATCCTGCATGGTCATCTGCTGGCGCTCTATTGCTGCCATGACGTGAACGGTCACAACAGCAGGTTCGACCTTCACGGCCACCGTTCGCACGAAGTTGACGCCCACCGCCGCTTCCACACGCGTAGGAGCAGGGGGCGGATTTATCGTGGAAGTAATACTACTTTTCCCCGCTCCGATCTGATTGCAACCACTTAAGGCAATGCCCCCCATAAGCGCCAACCCGACGAGTTGCATGAGCGTTCGTATGGATCTGTTCTTCATCATCATGACACCGCCTCCGTCATTATTTTGATCATGGTGTCCTCCACCTCTTGTGCTACCGCTTCCAACTGCGGTGTGTTGAACATCGCCAGCAGGGTGGTGGGTTTCAATGTCGCCAGAATGGTTTTTCCTCCCTCCTCATAAAGGGAGATTCGGCAGGGCAAGGCTGTGGAGATGCCCATGTTTTGATCGAGAACTGTCTTCGCCTGTTGCGGTTGACACACCTCGAAGATCAGGCATTCGTGGGCAAACTCCACCCCCTTCTTCACCAGAGTCTCTTTGAGGTTATGCACCTGCATGACGCCAAAGTGATTGGCAGCAACGGCAACCTGCAAGGCAGCCGCAGCTTCACTCAGAGCTTTGTCCGTGGAAAATTTGATTAGCATCGCTTTCCTTCTTTACAGGCGAACCAGATAGTTTCGCATCATTCCTGCATCCTCGTGTTCTAGGTTGTGGCAGTGATAGAGAAACAGGCCGGTGTAGTCCTCAAAGCGCATCCGCAGCTTGACGCGCTCGCCCGGCATGACGAGAACGGTGTCCTTCCAGCCCTCATCCACGTAGCCCTGGCTGACGGTGTTCCAGTAGCCGCGTAAGGCAGGCGATATCTGTCGCTCAACCACCTGAAACTGGAGTCCGTGGATGTGCATCGGGTGTGGCATTTTCATCATCGCCATACCCCCCATCATGCCCATACCACCACCCATCCCCATACCGCCCCCCGCCGTGGAGTCGTTGTCAAAAACCCAGGTTTCTTGCGTGTTGAGCCGGACGGTCTCCTCTTCAGAAACAGCCGTCATATCGTTCATGTCAAATGTTCGGTTATTGAGCTGCCAGCTCATGCGAGCCATCGTTGGCCGAAAGGTACGCGGCGCGGCCTCGTTGATCGAGTCCGAGGCGAGAAGGGGTTTGATACGCGAGAGCTGGGCAGGAAGGGTGCGCTTTGCCGGGCCAGGCGCGGTCACCCGAGCCGTCAGAATAGACATCGCAGCGCCGTTCGCGGGAGATGCGTTGCCCCTCATTTGCATCATGCCGACAGCGGGAAGAGAGAACGCTAGGCTTTGCAGCCTCTTCGTCGCGCCCGTCGCCATCGCGCTAAAGTCCACCCAGAGTTCCACGCGCTCCGAAGGGGCCAGCATCACGTACTTGCGTTGCACAGGCTTCTCCAGCAGCCCACCATCCGTTCCAATCACCGTCAGTGGAGTGCCGTCGCTCCAGACCAGCTTGTAGATTCGGGAGTTGGAGGCGTTGAGCAGGCGGAGGCGATAGACAGTGGCAGACACGGGAAGCTCGAACTTCGGGTGGCCATTGACCAGCACTGTTTCTCCGAGGAAGCCCATCATCATCCCCATCATTCCCATCATCCCACCGGGTAGGTAAACCAACTGGTTGTCGGAGTCGAACGTACGGTCTTGCAGAACCAGGGGAATATCAAACGCACCGCCTGGCAAGCCCGCTTTTTCCTCTTCGTCGTCGCTGACAATTAAGAGTCCGGCAAGCCCAAAGTAAACCTGTGGCCCGGTTCTATCGGCAGGGTGCGCGTGGTACCAATAAGTGCCTGCGCGGTTCTTGATGTCAAACTCGTAGACGAAAGTCTGTCCTGGGGCGATGGTATCGCGCGGATGACCGTCCATGGCGGCGGGGACGTGCATACCATGCCAGTGAACGACAGTCGTCTCGGGCAGGTCGTTCGTGAAGCGCACCCGCAGCCTCTGGCCTCGTCGGACGCGAATGGTCGGACCGAGATACGAGCCCTCGTTTACCTGTAGACTGCTGGGATCTCCCTTCAAGAGTGTCCCCTGATACTGCCAGACCCGCGTTGGTCGCCCTTTTTTCAGAGGCACCTCGGTTCCGGTCGCCTTCAATGCGATCTCGACCACAGCTTCCCGCCCCACGAAGTCGTATAAGTCGAATAAATATTTGCTGTCCATGCTATGTTTCGTCCTTTACCATTTCCCAGAAGCGCCGCCGCCGCCGGACTTACCACCGCCACCCCCAGAGTTGCCACTTCCACCGCCATTTCCGCCGCGTGCAAAAATCATCAGCAGATACAGCGCAAGGCGCGGGTTGCGAATCGCAAGAACGATCAAGCCGATTCCAGCCAGAGCCAGTAAGAGAATCTGCACCCAGCTCAGAGGCGGAGGGGCGGAAGGGGTGCCTTGGAGTATCGCCGTATCTCCGCCAAGCGCGACGATGATTTGGTTCACGCCCGCACTCACCGCGCCGTCACGGTCGCCCCCTTGAAGGCGGGGAATCACGGACTCGCGCAGAATCCGCGAGGCGAGCGCGTCGGGCAC
>JANNDD010000200.1:0-17160 GCA_031387365.1 Armatimonas sp.
TTGAGTTTCTCGGCGATCAGAGCGCCCGTGCGGTTATCAATCCCAAAGCCGCCGTAGACCTCCGGCACTTCCGCACCGAGGAGCCCCAGCTCACCTGCCTGGCGCATCAGCTCCGCCATCAGGTCAATATCATGGCTCTCGATCCGCTCCACAAAAGGCAGAACCGATTTCTTCAAAAACTCATCGGCAGTACGCCCCATCAAGCGCGCTTCAGCGCTAAACTCCTCGGGCGTAAACACAGACTCAGGCGCGGCATCACGCAGTAAAAATTCTCCACCAAGCATATTTCTTTTCCTTACGGTTCCCCCGCCGGGCGGGGGTTAGGGGGTTGGCTTTTCAGCGCCCGTAGCATTAGCTCCGCCACGTCCACTACCTCCGGCGGGCTCTCTCCGCCGACAGCGGCCACGGAGTCGGCGATCATGACTTTGCAGAACGGACAACCGACTGCGACCGTACTGGCCCCGGTCGCAATCAGCTCCTGAGCCCGGTTGTTCCCAGGACGCTGGGTTGTGGGCTCCTCCATCCACATTCGCCCGCCACCAGCGCCGCAGCAGAATGTCTTGTCTTTGGTGCGCTCCGGCTCCAGCATGGGGAGTTGGAGCGATGAGCGTAGGGCCTTACGGGGCGCTTTGGTTTCACCATTAACGCGCGCTAGGAAACACGGGTCATGGTACGTCACCGAGCTTTCTGCCTGAGGGTCTAGCTTGAGGCGACCACTCTCGACAAGCTCGCTCAGAAGCTGTGTGTGGTGGAGCACCTCGTAGTTGCCGCCAAACTGTCCGTACTCGTTCTTTAGTGTGTGCAGGCAGTGCGGGCACTGGGTAACAATGCGTTTCGCCTCTATTCCATTCAGTGTTGCAATATTGGCCTCGGCGAGCTGCTGAAAGAGAAACTCATCACCCATACGCCGCGCGGCATCGCCGGTACAGCGCTCTTTTGGCCCCAGCACGGTAAACTTTACTCCAGCGGCTTGGAGTAGCTGAGCAATGGCCTGCACGGTCTTTTGGGCACGCGGCTCAAACGCCCCGGAGCAGCCGACCCAGAAGAGTACTTCACGGTTATCGTCTTTGGTAGCTTTTTCAATAGGTGTCTCAAGGTTCTTGGCCCAGTCGAGCCGTTGCGAGGCGGGCAAGCCCCACGGATTTTCCCGACTCCCCAGCTTGCGGAGCATCCCCGCCCCGGAGCCCGTCAGCCTACCTTCCGCCACACGGTAGCGCCGGATGCCATCAATGAGATCCACGTGCCGAATCAGCGCGGGGCACTCGTTCACACAGGCATGGCAGTTCGTGCAAGCCCAGAGCGCCTCGTCGCTAATGAAGTCGGTGGAGATCACCTCCCCGTTCATCGTCAGAGCGCGCGGCTTGTCTATGTAGCGGCGAATATCCAGGACAATTTGCTTGGGGTTGAGCTCTTTACCAACCGTGGTTGCTGGACAGGCATCCGTGCAGCGCCCACACTCCATGCAGCCGTCGAGGCTCAGTCGCTGCCAGAAGTCTAAGTCCGCGAGCTCGGTGAGACCGATCTTACCCGTTTCCTCGACCTCACTCATCACAATCGGCTCTAGCACTCCCATAGGGCGCTCGGGCTGGAGGGCGACACTGACAGGGATCACAAACAGGTGGTAGCGACGACCATACGGCAACGCGGCAATGACGGCCAGTACCAGAACGATGTGCACCCACCAGACTGCTGTGTATCCCCCCACGGAGAGCCCCACAAACCCCTGCGAGACGGCGAGTCCGACCGGTGAGAATCCTGCAAACGAGAGCCGCGTCGGGTCGGCGGCGATTCCCGCTCCCTCCAGTAAGAACCCCGATATGGTTGCCGCAAGGCAGAGCGCGAGAAATCCAACATCGTAGGGGGAGTTTCCCAGGCTCGCGGGCTTTGTGACCAGCCGCCGCCAGAGCGCCACACAGAGAGCGATCAAAAGGCCCAAGCCAAAACAATCCAGCGCGGCTTTCACGAGGAGATAAAAAGCGCCTTTGTAGAACCAGTGTTCACCAAAAAGCAGCGCACCGTAGTGCTCAATTCCAACAATGGTCGTGCCAATGAAGAGCGCCAGAAAGCCATAGAAAATGCCAGCGTGCATCCCACCCGCGAGCCTGCGCCGCCGCACCCGGCGCTGGGCAAGGGCTTGATCTAGCACCGTGCGAATCCGCCCGGGCCAGTTCGTGACCGGCGGCAGCGGCTTTCCCCCACGCCAGGCTTTCCAGCGGCGGAAAATACCGTAGGCGCAGACAGCCATCGCCACCAGCGCGAGCAGGTAGAACACCACTTGCTGGCCAGACGTAATATGGAGGAGTATTTTCCGGGTCGGCATCAGTGCTGACTTTCGTCCACGTGGCTACAGCTTCCCAATGAGCTCAGGAATCGCCTGATGGATATCGGCGACCAGGCCATAGTCCGCGACCTCAAAGATCGGGGCATCGGGGTCGGTGTTGATAGCGACAATCACTTTGGAGTCTTTCATTCCCGCGAGATGCTGGATGCTCCCCGAGATCCCGGCGGCGATATACAGCTCGGGCGCAACGACTTTTCCGGTCTGACCGACTTGCAGCTCGTTGGGCGCGATCTCGGCATCCACGGCAGCACGAGTCGCACCGGCGGCTCCGCCCAGCGCATCCGCAAGCCCTCCGATCAGTGTCTCAAATGTCGCGGCATCCCGCGTGGGCCGCCCCCCCGAGACCACGACCCGCGCCTGTGTCAGCTCCGGACGCGTCTGCTCGGGCGCATCTAGGCTCAGAACTTCGTAGCCGGTTCGGGGGAGCGCTGCGGCAGCGATAGGCTCGGGGGCTCCGGGCTCCGGCTGACCAAACGCAGCACTACGGACACTGTAAACGCCAAAATCGCCCGTGGTGCGAACGCGGGCAACCACATTGCCGGCGTACATTGGGCGCGTCAGGGTGAGCCTGCCCTCGTGGCTCTCGACGCTTAGCACGTCCGAGAGCATGGGCAAATCAAGCAGGGCTGCCACACGCGGAAGCACATCGCGCCCTAACGATGTCGCGGCCCCGACCAACGAATCGCAGTGTTCGCTCTTCATCGCCGCCACAAGTGCATCCGCTGTGATAGATGCCGCAGCCAGTACCACAAAGCTACCGCCTGTGACTGCGGCCCAGTGCTGCGCGAACGTTAGTGTCTGCGGTGTTTCCCCTAGAACTAAGAGTTTCATAGTACCCGCGCCTCCTCCCGAAGTGCCGTGAGTAGCGCGTCCACGCTCGCCACTCTCCGCCCCGCCTTGCGTAGCGGCGGCGAGAAGAGCTCTAACACCTCAATGCGCGTTGCCGAAGCGCCTCCCAGTTCCTCAGAAGTGAGCTGCTCCAGTGGCTTGCTCCGGGCCTTGAGGATGGCAGGGAGCGCCACATAGCGCGGCTCGTTCAGCCGCAGATCCACAGTAACGACGGCGGGCAGGGTCACACGCACCGTCTCACGTCCCGCATCCACCTCGCGGACAACCACGGCATGCCCAGGCTCCAGAGTGAGCTGCGACGCAAACGTGGCCTGTGGAACCCCGAGAAGTGCGGCCAGCATCTGCCCCGTCTGATTGTAGTCGTCGTCAATGGCCTGCTTGCCCATTAAAACCAACGTGGCCTCCTCACGCACAAAAACTGCTTGAAGCAACCGTGCAACACTGACAGGCTCCAGAGAATCCTCAGTCTCGACCAGAATCGCCCGATCAGCACCCATCGCCAGCGACGTACGAAGCTGCTCCACACACTCTGGCCCACCAATGCTCACGGTTATAATTTGGACATCGGCACCCCCTTCGCGTTGGCGCACCGCTTCCTCCAGCGCGATCTCATCAAACGGGTTGATTACCCACTTGAGATCGTCCAGATCAAGCGTCCCCTCACTACGGACACGGATTTTCTCATACGGATCCGGAACACGCTTTATGGGCACAAGAATGGTCACGTGAGGCTCTCCACATTCTGCACGATTGTTCGGAGAAACTCCGCCGCCTCGACTCCGTGTACGAGCCGGTGGTCAAAAGTCAGGACAAGATTCACGAGCATCTTGCCCCCTTGCGCAAACGGCGAGCCGATAAAGAGCACCGCCACCGCAGGCGCGACTAACACTGGTACTGCATCCGTGATGTCATACGGCCCCATGTAAGTGAGCACGAGCTGCGTCGCTTCTGTGGCTTGATCCTTCCCGCCCCGCGCCACGGCGATATTGGCCTTGGACGCCGCCACAAAATCCTCAAAGCTTAGCGTGTCGGCAGCGTTTACCACGGCGACAACAAGCTCACCGGTCGGCATAGCAACCGCGATTCCCAGATTGACATGAGCATGCTCACGGATCACTTCCTCGCGGAGCAGCGTCGAGCGGAACTTCGGGTGCTCCGCTGTGGCTTTCGCAATAGCCCACGCCACGCAGTTAAACGCCGACGGTGGATTGTCCGGCAGCTCGGCCTTTTTCTTGTCGGCGTAGGCACGAACCGGCCCCCAGTCGAGGTGTCGTTTGGCAGTGGCGGGAATCACCTGCTCCGCACTGCGGCGCAACCGAAAGATAAATGTCTTGTCCTGCGGCGAGACGGGGCGCTCGGTAAACTGCGCTCCTCCGCCTCCTGCCCCCGGCAACCGAGGAGTTTGTTGAAGATGCCTGTCTATATCCTCAGGCATCAGCTTGCCACTAGTGGCGGAAATGGTGGCGAGCACCTCATCGCTCACGCCCTTTTCTTTGGCGTAGGCGCGGGTGCGGGGAGAGATCGCGCGAAGGTCTACTGTGCCTTCCCTCCTATCCCCCGCCGCGCGGGGGAGAACAGAGGGTTCTTCTATACTATCCCCCGTCCCGGCGGGGGATAGGAGGGAGGCAACCTCCATCCGGCAGACGGGCACACCGATCTCCAGCGTATCGCCTTCGTCGGCGAGCCACTCGACCAGAATACCCTCATGGGGACACTCAACGTCCATGGTCGCCTTGTCCGTCTCCATCGAATAGAATGGCTCGTCACGCGTGATCTGATCACCAGGTTTCTTGAAAAACTCGACGATGAGCACTTCCTGCAGGCCCTCACCCATCTGCGGGACCAGGACATCAACTACTGGCATCTAAAAAGCTCCTCAAATCCGCCTCGGAGACACTAGGTTCTCCAGGCGCGACATTATTTAGTTTACCCAAACGCATCCATTTTTCGAGCGTGTCCACCAACTCAAAGAGATGATCAAAGCTGGCTACAATAAAGAGCAGCGGCTGGTAGTGGTCAATCTCGAAGCCCTGGTTGATCACCCATTCCAGCTGGATGGGGTAGCGCTGCACCTCAGGCGAGACAATGGCATGCTCAATCTCCCCGCGCGAGCTGAGCAGCCCGGAACCGTAGACTTTTAGCTCGTCCCCCTCGCGCATCAGGCCAAACTCGATCGTGAACCAGAAAAAACGCGCCATTGCTCGAATAATGCTGGAGAGCTGATGCACCTGCTGGTCTTTGTCACGAATCCCAGCTGCAAGCTCCGCCGCCGTGTGCGCACAGTCGCCAAAGCGCACGAGGGCATCGGCAAATGCGGGATCCGTGTGCATCGGGACATGGCCGGCAATGTCATGAAAAATATCCGGCTCGGGCAGATAATCTAATCGCTCCGCATCGCGAATCGTGATGGTTGTGGGGAAGGCACGCTGGCGCAGACAATCAAAAAAGGCGTACGCCGGGACGTAACCCGAGACGGGTCGCGCGACAAACCCCGTACGTGGCGAGAGAAACTGGTTTACGTCGTCGAGCAGCGGCACGCGGTTCGGATCAAGGCGGAGTGTCTCGAGCCCACGCAGAAAGTGCCGATTGGCGAAGCGCTGCCAGGAGTCCTCCTGCCGCGCGTAGAGCCGCCGCCATGCCTCGTGGTTACTCTCGGTATAGAGCTCGTAGGGCTGCTCGATAAAACGCTGCCCTGAATCGCGCGCCTGCTCGATAAACGGAGCCGCGCCGGTGGTGAGGCCCAACCTCTCCCCCAGCCCCTCTCCCGGGCGTTCGTCCCTCACTGGGAAAGGGGTAGCATTCCACTCGGACTCCCCCTTCCCCAACGAGCTTGCGAGTGCCCGGGGGAGGGGGTTGGGGGGAGAGGTTGGATTGACTTTCACTTGCGAAACTCCGCGTCTTTCCACGCCACGAACTGCCCCTTGAGCTTGCCACGCTGGTACTTTCCGGTGCTGGTCACGGGGAACTCCTCTCCAAAGACAACCACTTTTGGAGCCTTATTGAAGGGCAGTGACTGTAGGCACGCCGCGAGAATCTGGGCCTCCGTAAGAGTCGCGCCGGGCTCACGCTGCACATAGGCCCCGATCTCCTCGCCGTAAAAATTGTTCTCAAAGCCCACCGCCATCGCCGCTTTGACGCCAGGAATCGCGTTGAGCACTTCGTCTATTTCCAGAGGCGAGTAGTTCACCCCGCCCCGAATAAACAGCTCCTTCAAGCGACCGGTGATGAAGAAATACGGCCTGCCATCGGCACCCAAGCGCCAGAAGCCTTCGTCGCCGGAGCGGAACCAGCCGTGGGTAAAGGCGCTGGCATTGGCGTCGGGGCGCTTAAAGTAGGCGCGCATGACGTTCACGCCTCGAATCACGATCTCCCCCCGCGTATTTTCGGGAAGTGTGCAGCCGTTTTCATCGTGGATCGCCATCTCGTTTTCGGGGAGCGGAATGCCAATCGAGGGAAAGCCACACTCCCACATCCAGTGCGCATAGTCTGTCTTATTGAGATTTGTTGGCAGAAAGCACGAGTAACACGTGGTCTCGCTGAGGCCGTAGCCGTGGATGACTCTTGCGCCAAAGACAGCATCGAAGCGCTTCGCTAAGTCCGTGGTGAGCGGCCCGGCACCGCAGATAAAGTGGCGGAAGTCCGGGGGAATGGCGATGCCGCTAGGGTGCGTCTCGCACAGAAAGGCGAGAATGGTCGGCACGACGCTACACCACGTGCATTTCTCCTCGGCGACGGTCTTCCAGAAGCGGCTGGCGGAGAACTTTCGGTTGAGAACCACGCTACCGCCAGACACAAGTGGCGTGACCAGCGTGACGACAATCCCGTTCACGTGGTGGATCGGCAGCACGAGCATCGCTCGGTCATTCTCGGTGAAGCCGTGCCACGCCGCGATCCCTTGCGCATCGGCGATGAGATTCTGGTGCTCCAGCACCACCCCCTTGGGTGCCCCCGTTGTCCCGGACGTGTAGACAATGAGCGCCTCGGTATCGGGGGGGAGCGTCCGGTTGACAACCCCGCGTGTGCAGTGAGAGAACTCCAGTTTTGTCACCACAGGGCAGATCTTGACCCGGTGTGCCTGCTCCGGTGGGGCAAAGGCTACCGCAACTTTCCCGTGCTCTAAAATATAGGCGATCCGCTCATCGTCCTCGGTGCTATTCACGGGGACAACCGTGACGCCCAGAAACCACGCCGCGACATAGAGCAGCACTGTCTCGGGCGTGTTGCCTGTCAGTGTGGCGACTCGGTCTCCGACTTGGAGGCCAATGTCTTTGTTGAGGTGCTCCGCCAAAAAACTAGCCTGGTACCAGAGGTCTTTGTAGCTCCACTGCTGCCGTGTCCCATCGTCCGTAGTGAACGTTAAAAACGGGGCGGCACTGCCAGCGCGGGCAAAGACCACATCGGTAAGGTTCCGGTAGCGAAAATCATACGGTGCGCTCAGCGACCGTGCGTGTTGAATCTGCGGAGAAAGCTCCGTACTAAAGTTCTCGTCCGTCATTAGTCGAGGTTCCATGAGATTATAGCATAGTGGTGTGAAAATTGCTACGACAGCACAAATTAATTGTGACTGTCCTAGTTAATTTTTTGAGTATTTCTTGTCACAACTCCCTACCCTGGCGACGTTAATTCCCCTATGGAAAAGATCGGTACGATAGTGGCATTGGCGTTAGCCCTGGGCGCGGCTTCCGGGGCACGGGCGCAGTTTGATAGCAGCTTCTCCGGGCGCGAGGAAGTTACCTACCAGGCATTTTTCCCGTCGGATAAGATTAAGAGCTACCTGGGCAACGGCCCACTCAACGGTATCTCCTGGACACACCGGCTGACGGAGCCCCCGAGTGTGGGCCTGGGCCGAACACTATTTCTGGACTGGGCGACAACCGGCGGCGAGACGACACGTAACTTCCTCGCGGGTGGTCTGGGGGTTCAGTCGCAAGCAAGGCTGGGCACCGAGGGCACGACGCTTAACCTGGGCGGAGGCGTGGGCTGGTTCGGGACGTTTGGCAATAACACGACATTCGATCCAGGCCGAAAGAGCGGCCCGATTGCTCGTGTCACGGCGGGACTTCATGTCGCGGGAAATCTCATCCTCGAAGGCGCATACTTCCGCTCACTTCGTGCAGGCGATGGTGTCGAAGGCACCGGTCTGCGTGTCGGGTTTCGGTTTTAACCTCCCCCCGGCTTCGCCGACCCCCTCTGGCTTCGCGAAGGGGGTTTTCACGGTCATTCAGTTTTACATCCCCCGGCGGCACCACCGCCGACCCCTTCGGCTTTTCGGTCGTTCCTCCCGGCGAAGGAGATATTTTCAAGCCCACCCAAACCCTTCGCAGCGAGCTTGTGAGCGATCAGCCGAAGGGTGACCGAGCCGTACGAGGTCGGGATGCAAAAACTGAATGGCCCTGGGGGGTTTTATTAGTAGCAGGAATCCGATTCTCGCCTGTCGAAATGCGAGTTATGACAAGACTTGGCATTCAACTGATAATCTTCGGCAAGCGCAGCGGCGACGATCTGCCAGGCGTGCTGGCGGATGTCAAAGCGGCGGGCTACGATGGCGCGGAAGTGGGCAACCCGACCACCAGTGTCGCTGCCCACGACTACAAGCAGCTCTTCGACGACGCGGGCCTGGCCTGCGCGGGCTACCACACCGGTGTAGGAGTGCTCACCGATCTGGATCACGTGCGGGAGACGGCGGCGCACATGAACACTGTGGGCGCAAAGCACCTGATGGCGGGCGGGAAGTGGCCAGACGCCGCAGGCTACGAAGACGCGGCCCAGACTCTCAACGCGGCGGGTGAGGTTCTGGAGAGTGAGGGCATCTCGCTGTGCTACCACAACCACAACTGGGAGTTTTTTGATCTGCCCGAAGGCCGCGGCACCGGAATGGAGATCCTTTTGCACCATACCGATCCAGCTTATGTCCATTTCTGCTTCGACCTCTACTGGGTCGCCTGCGGCGGCGAGGATCTGGTGAGTTTTTTACAGTCCTACGGCCACCGGAGCAACTACCTGCACTACAAAGACGGCACATTTGATCTGGAAACCAAACAACCTCTGACATTTACCGAACTAGGCAACGGACAGGTCAAGCTCATCGAGGCCACACGCGTCGTCAAGACACTCAGCCCCGCCTGGATCACCACCGAGCAAGACCGCGTCGCCGAGGGCGGCAATCCGGCCACCTCCGCCAAGATCAGCGCCGACTACGCCCGGAGCGTTCTGGGGATTTAGCCTCCCGTGATACCATAGGCAGTTATGCCGAAAGTTGCTGTTTTGCCCGGTGATGGAATCGGGCCTGAGATCGTTCAAGAAGCCGTTCGCGTGCTTCGTCTGGTCGCTCCTGATATCGAGCTGACCGAGGCGTTAGTCGGAGGCGCGGCCTACGATGCGACGGGGCATCCCCTTCCCCCCGAGACGCTGGAGCTGTGCAAGGCCAGCGATGCCGTGCTCCTTGGAGCCGTGGGTGGCCCGAAGTGGGACGTTATCCCCGACCCAAACCTGCGCCCCGAGCGGGGAGCGCTCCTGCCGCTGCGCAAGCACCTCGGGCTCTATGCCAACCTGCGCCCCGCGATCTGCTATCCCGCACTGGTGGCCGCGTCCAGCCTCAAGCCTGAGCTGCTCGAAGGCGGTTTGGATGTTCTTGTCGTGCGCGAGCTCACCGGCGGGATGTACTTCGGACTCCCCAAAGAGAACGACGGCAACCGCGCCATTGACACCTGCGTCTACACGAAAGACGAGATCGTGCGCATCGCTCATGTCGGCTTTCAAGCGGCGCAGAAGCGCGGCAAGAAGCTGTGCTCGGTGGACAAGCAAAATGTGCTGATGACCAGCGTGCTCTGGCGCGCGACGGTCGAGGAAGTGGCCAAAGAGTACCCAGATGTGCAGCTCTCGCACTTGCTGGTGGACAACGCGGCGATGCAGCTCGTGCGCTGGCCCAAGCAGTTCGATGTGATTGTCACCGAGAACTTGTTTGGTGATATTCTCTCGGATCAGGCCGCGATGCTCACCGGCTCGCTGGGCATGCTACCGTCGGCGAGTTTGGGGGCGGGCAGCTTTGGAATGTACGAGCCCTGCCATGGCTCCGCGCCGGATATCACGGGCAAGGGAATCGCCAATCCGCTCGCCACAATTCTCTCGGTCGCGATGCTCCTGCGCTATAGCTTTGGCCGTGAGTCCGAGGCCAAGCGCATCGAGACAGCCGTCGAGAGTGTGCTAGAAAGCGGCCTGCGTACCCCCGATATCGCCCAGCCCGGCGAGGCCACCGTGGGAACACGCACCATGGCTGATGCGGTGCTTGCCAAGCTCTTGGCATAAAGATGCAAGCGCTCACAGTGCGCCGCGCCACCACATCGGATGCGAGCGCACTTGCCTCCCTTGCCACGGAGACATTTTCACAGACCTGGCACGACCTGGTTCCCGCCACCTCTCGCATTCCCACATCCCGCGCTTCTGGATCGCTTCTACCTCCAGAGCACCTGGCACGGAACCGGCGCCGCGCAGACTCTCTTGCGGGCCGTCTACGAACAGGCACGCGACTATGGCATCGAGACACTCTGGCTGTGCCACCATCCGAGCAACGAGCGGGCGGGACGCTTTTACAGACGCCAGGAATTTCAGGACACGGGTGTGATTCTTCCGTTCACGCTGGCAGGGCGGGTCTACAATGATATAGTTATGGTTCGTGGCATAAGGGAAGTAGGTAAGAACACTGAACGCTGAAAAGGCACTCTCACCCAAGCAGCTTATCGGAATCTCCCTACTGATTCTGGTATTGCTAGCGGGAGGCGGCTTCGTCTGGTTCACTGCCCCCACTCCCCTACCTACCTCGTCGGCTCCCGTGTTTTCTTTCGCCAATACAGCAGTTATCGAACTGACTATCACCCGCCGGTACACCACCCTGCCACCATCTCCTGCAGCTCCTCCTAGCCCCACCCCCTCTCCTAATCCAGGGAAAATCTCCGTGACTCCCCGTTCACCGATTCGATCCCGAAAAACAACAGCAACCCATATTCCGCCGGGTGCAATCCCTGAGGAGGAGCTACGTAAGGCAGGTATCCCCACACAGCCTGGTGGAACGGAAATACCCGTTCGTATCCGTGCGTTCTTCTTTTTGGATGTCTCTTCAGAGTGGATTTGGAACGCGAAAACCAAGCGTTACGAGCTCACCGCCACAGTGATGTACTTGATTGAGGCATCAACAGAGACTCACACAAGCCTCATTCGCTCTGGCTACGTGCATATCCCGTCTGGCACGAGTCGTTTTCAGAGTTCACTGCCACCCGCCTTTCGCAAGGAACACTTCGATGCCTACCCTCTGATCAAAGAGTACCCTGAGGCTCTTGAGGACATCATGCAGCGAAAAATACTGGAGGATCTTATCTTCGAATGGCAGTACGCTAACTCTCACAAATCAAAGAAGCCGTGATATAACAGTGCCGCAGAAACTTTCGTCTTTTTGGAGACAGTTCGGGACTTCTTTCTATGGCCCAACATCTAGCCATTGTCACACACAATATTATCAAGGGGGATGGTCAAGGACGTGTCGCTCTTGCTATCGCCCAGCGTGCACTCCACGAAGGCTGGGAGGTAGATCTCATTGCGCTCCGTGTGGAGCCAAGCCTACTGGAGAGCGGGGCAAGGCACATTCCCATTCCCCTCAGCCCCTTGGGGAAGAGAACCGCGTTTTTCCGTGGTATCGAAGGCGTCCGTTTCGCCGACAACTACCTGAGGCAGCACGGCACGCGCTACGATGTGATCCTGGGATACGGCTACACACTCACCTACCCGCACCAAGTAAACAACGCACAGTTCTGCCATCATGCTTGGGGGAAGTACGTCGCCACCAGCGGTATGGCGGAGGCCAGTGCGAAGACTCCCTACCAGAGAGTCTACACGGCCCAAAATAAATGGGGCGAGCTCAAGGCATTCGCCCAATCTGAAAAAATTATCTGCTGCGCCCATCGTGTGCAACAAGAGCTTTTAGAGATCGGGGTTCCTCGTCATAAACTCGAAGTGATTTTCAATGGCGCAGATCCCGACGAGTTTATGACAGCCCCCCTCCCGCGAGCACGTTTTGGCCTGCCAGAGAGTGTCCCTATGGCCGTTTTTGCGGGCGACATCCGCTCGGCGCGAAAGAACTTAGCTGCCGTGATTCAGGCACTCACTCAGGTCGAAGGTCTTCATGTTGCTGTTATCGGAGAGCAGCTGCGAAGTCCTTATCCGGCGCTGGCAGCGGAGCTGGGCGTGGCCGACCGCGTGCATTTTCTCGGATTCCGTCGCGATGTGGCGGATGTCATGTGCGCCTGTGACTTCTTTGTCTTTCCTTCGCGCTACGAGCCTTTTGGAATGGTTGCCCTTGAGGCGGCGTTCTGCGGTTTGCCACTGATTCTCCCAGAGTGTGTCGGGGCGGTGGAAGTTGTCCGCACGGGGGCAATTGTTATCGACACTCCCGAGAATATTCCCGCGCTGACCGAGGCGATGCGCCGACTTGCCCATGATCCTGAGCTACGAAAAACGCTAGGAGCAAACGGGCTTCATGCCAGGGAACTCTGCAACTGGAAAACACTCACGGATCGCTGGATGGAAGTCTTTGAGGAAGTCCGTCGGCGCTAGAGGGTTTGTGATATAACACTTGAGCTGATGAATTTTTTCCACCGTAGCGGCGGCATCGCACAGATTACCCAGCGTCCTCACTGATAGGGATGCTTGATGGACGCATTGTTGCGTCCATATCGGCCTGACAGGCGTCCCTGATTGGTGTGAGGGACGCTTTTTTTATGAGTCACCAGGCACGAGTTCCTGCAGAGAGAAGAAAGGTTTTGAGATGACCCGCACTGTACCTATACGTCTTTTGGCAATATCGACCATTCTGGCAGCCCTTAGTGGCTTTGCCCTCGCCTATTGGCGCTCCCAGCCCTCGCCCTACACCCCGCGATCCGAATCGCTGCTTTATCAGACGAGGATCACGCAGATCCTCTTTACTGGCCCGCTCCGAACCACAGTTCAGACTCCCGATGGAAAATCAGAGGAGAAAATCATGGTTCGCAATGATAACAATGTGGCCCCTGGACAGAGTTCCTTCTCCTCCGTAGCAGGAGGCGGAGTAAGCAATTCCCCAGCCCCCCCCGCATCCCCCTCGGGCCAGCCTCCCAAGCAAGATCCCACCCATGGACAGTTTCCGATCAATGCCGCAGACTATCGCGCCGCCAAAGAAGCGATTCCGTCCGTACTGCAGGAGGCATCCATTCCAGTTGATTTGACTCTCAAGATGGGAGAAAAACAGGAAGGCCCTGCCGCACTGAGCCTGATTTACCATGTCACAACCCAGACCTTCCCAACAGGAGTCTATATGAATATCATCCTAGATATACGACGTTATGTGATAGGAAATCCAATTGCTCGCGAGGGTGAGCACATCACAATCCGATCCTACAAAACAAGTAGACACGTTGCTCCGGGCGAGGTCGCCACACAGCTCAAGACAGCCTCCGCGCAGCTTCTTAATACCTTCTGTGATGAATGGCAGATTGTGCAGGGGCTTAAGAATGACGAAACAGAGACTAAAGATAGTAAAGAATGAAAGTTTTTATCTACGACACGACCCTGCGCGATGGCTCTCAGATGGAGGGAGTGTCTTTTTCGGTGGAAGACAAGCTGCGTATTGCCCGGCGGCTGGACGCGTTTGGCATTGACTACATCGAAGGTGGCTGGCCCGGCGCTGTCCCGAAAGACACCGAGCTCTTCGCCCGCCTGAAGGCCGAGCCGCTACAGAACGCCAAGCTCGCCGCGTTTGGCATGACCCGAAAACCGGGGGAGACCGCCGAGGAGAGCCAGCTTCTGCAAAGCCTTCTGGAGGCGGGAACTCCTGTGGTGACGATTGTTGGGAAGACCCACAGCCGCCACGTGACCGAGACCCTACGCATTCCCCTGGCTGAGAACCTGGCAATGATTCGCGAGTCGGTTGCGTATCTGAAAGCCCACAACAAAGAAGTGATCTTCGATGGCGAGCACTTCTTCGATGGCTTCAAAGACGACGAGAACTACGCGCGTGCCTGCTTAACCGCCGCCGTGGAAGGCGGCGCGGACTGGCTCTGCCCGTGTGACACCAACGGAGGCGCGCTCCCCCACGACGTGGGCGCGATCATTGCCGCACTGGTTGCTGCCTTTCCCCACACGCCGATTGCCATGCACCCCCACAACGACGGTGACTGTGGAACCGCCAACGCACTCGCTGCGGTTCGCTCCGGCGCGACCCAAGTTCAGGGAACGGTCAATGGTTACGGCGAGCGCACGGGCAATGCGAACCTGGTGCCGATCATTGCCAACCTGCGCCTCAAGCTCGGCTACGACTGTGTGCCCGGCGGGGCGCTGGAGGAGCTGACCGTCCTTTCGCATTTCGTGGATGAGGTCGCTAATTTTTCCCCGAACCCCAAAGCAGCCTTTGTCGGACGAAATGCATTTACCCATAAGGCGGGCCTCCATGCCGATGCCATCTCTAAGTGGCCCCGTGCTTACGATCATATCGAGCCCAGCAGCGTGGGAAACAAACGTCGGATTCTGGTCAGCGAGCAGGCAGGAAGCGCGAGTATTGCACAAAAAGCTGCCGAGCTGGGCTACGTACTAGACAAGAAATCTCCGGTCGCCAAGCAGCTGCTCCGCACCGTGACCCGCCTAGAGCACGAGGGCTACTCTTTCGAGGCCGCCGAGGCCAGCTTTGAGCTTCTCCTCAAGAAAGCCACCGGCGGCTACCCTCCTTTCTTCGAGCTCGTCACGTTCCGCGTATTTATTGGCAAGCGTGCCCATGATGATCTTCCCGTCACCGAAGCCACGCTTCGGCTGCGAGTCAATGGTGAGGAAGTGCTCGCCGTGGCCGAGGGAGATGGCCCGGTCAACGCGCTGGATCTGGCACTCCGAAAAGCCCTGGAGCCCGCCTACCCCCAGCTCAAAGACATTGCCCTGACGGACTACAAAGTGCGTATTGTCACTACCGGCGAGGGCACAGCGGCAAAAGTCCGTACAATTGTCGAGTCCACGGACCATCACGGGCACATGTGGGCGACTGTGGGCGTGAGTACGAACCTGATCGAAGCAAGCTGGCAAGCCATCGTGGACTCAATTGAGTACGGCCTCCTAAAGTCGTAGGTTAGCTGCCAGCAAAGGCCAGGTGTCGAAATCACGATCTAGTGGTTTGCCGTTTTCAGTAACCAGCACCCACCGGTTTGTCGGTGATGCCGGATCGTAGGTGAGCACACGGCCCGCTGGAAAAGTAAACGAGCGAGCGAGCACGGCTTCGTCGGGGTTGGCGCGATGGATGCCCTCAAGCGTGAGTTTGTTGCCTAGCGCCAGAATCCCGAGCGTAGGGGTGGAGTAGACCGCGACTCGTAGCCCCTTGCCACCATCAAAAAGCCGCCAGTTACCAGACGTCTGAAGAAGCTTTGCGCTTGCGGGAACGGCAACGGGCCCGGCGGCGACGGCGAAGTTTGCATGAACCCCGGTGTTGTTCCAGAGCTTGAAGTCACTCCCCGGCCCGGCGAGGTGAAACGTCTCGGAGAGATCCGTGGCACCGTCATCGAGCAAGAGCGTAATGGGGCGCGGCACAACATAAGAGGCGGGCGAGGGGCGGCTCCCTCCTGCGCTGAGCAAGAAATTCGGCCCGGCGGAGTAGAGCTCGGGGCAGGCTTGCGCTCCATGCCCGAGCCGCACAAAATAGCCCTTACCTTTGTCGGAGAGTAACTTAACCACGCCATCAGACGGGCGGTACGGCAGGCAGGCGGCGATAATGGCATGCGTCTCGCTGATTGGCTCCGTGGCTTTGGGCGGCTTCGCGCCGTAGCTGAGCCAGACATTCATGTAGGTCGTCTGGTAGCCGAGGCTGAGCTGTGTTGCCTTTGCGTATTCATCGCGGCGCCGAAACGGCGGGAAGTGGCGCAGCTTGTAGCTCCCCAGCGCGTAGCTGAAGTTTAGAAAATCCAGCACGCCCCGCGCCGCCACACGCACCGGCTCCGAGCCAAACGCCTCTAGATTCAGCAACCCAAGTAGCGTGTAGCCGATGTACGGCTGCGAGTTGAACTCCCAGAGCCCCTCGGTGCGCAGGTGCGTGAGCAGCGCCAGAATCTTGCCCTCCATCCCGTTGGCGAAGTTATCGTAGCGTGGATCGGTATCTCCATGCGTTGCCAGCCAGCGGTTCTTGAGGTAGCGCGAGCCCTCGGTCATGAGCAAGTGGTTCTCGGTCTCGGGGTAGCGCCCACCGGTGTTGGGTGCCTTGTCGCGGTAGGCGTTCCCGTCCTCGATCAGCAAGACACGCAGCAGGTGCTCCCGCGTCTTGGCATAGAGCCGGGTCTCGTCGCCCCCAAAGAGCCATAAAATCGTCGTCAGCACCGAGAGATCGAAGTCGTAGTCGCCCAGCGGGTTCACGGGCGACGATGTCCCGGAGACGCCCCAAGGCTTGTGTTCCAAAAGAAACTGATTGGCCTCAGCGAGCTGCCGCCCCATCACAAACCGCGCCAAAAGCGCCCGAGGCACATCCCCCTTGCGCTCTTTTGTCCACGTCACCAATGGCCGACTCACCCACGCCGCAGTGACAGCCACCGACAGCGCTGAGTCTTTCTTCCAGGCGAGCTTTCGCTCTTGAGGAACGAACGGAACCGGGGTGGGTTCGGGTGGGATGGGCTCGTGACGTTTCACTGGATTCCTATCGGTAGATCGGCCCGTAGGTGGCGCAGGCGCGGTAGTCGGCGGATTGCGGTTCGAGAGCACCGAAACGGGTCCAGGCCGACGGGCGGAAGACGCTGGCATCCGCGACGTTGTGCATGTCCACGGGGATTCGTAGCATTGCGGCGAGCGTGATGAGATCCGCGCCGATATGCCCCCGGGAGATCGCACCGTGGTTCGCGCCCCAGGCGTTCATCACCGAGTACACATCCACAAACGGCCCGACTCCCGTGAGATTCGGGGCAAACCAGGTGGTCGGCCAGGTTGGG
>JANNDD010000208.1:0-7809 GCA_031387365.1 Armatimonas sp.
ACGGAGCCAGCGGTGCGCGCGAAACGTCCCGACATTGGCGAAGTAGCGGTAGAGGGCTTCGGTGTCGGTCTGGGAGATGTGCTTGCGCTTTTTCTCGATCCAGACCAGCGCCTCGCCGCTCTTGCCAAGCTTGTCGTAGGCCACAGAAACATCGTCGTATAACGCGAGCTGATTGGGGTTGGCGGCGAGCTCTCTTTGGCAGCGCACGATCCGTAGTTGGTAGTAGAGGGCTGGGTTGCGTGGGAAGCGTCCGGTAATGATCTCCACAAGCCCAGGAAAGTCCGTCACTGCGCGGGTTTGCGCTGAGAGGGTGATGGGAAGCCGTTTTGCCTCGGCGGCGAGGGCATCCGAGTCGCGGTCGTTGAGGCAGGCCTTGGTTGGCAGAGGCGCAAGAACCAGCAAGGCGACGATGACTCTCATGGTGACTGTAGCGTTTCTCATTGTGTCTATAATAACGTCGCCACCGATGATCTGGTTACGCCAGGGTTGATAGTGCAACTTTTCCGGGTAAACTGGTTCTTATCTAACATGAGGTTTTACAAGATGACAAATACAATGCGTTTTGGAGTTTTAGGGCTTGCTACAGTGGGGTTGGCAGGCTGTATGCAGCCGCGTCCCGTGACCATGGCGCCGCCGGTTGCTCCTCCGCCTCCCGCAATGACCGCGCCTGGTAAGGGGGAAGCCTACAACTACAAGGATGTACCGTCGGGCCAGCAAGTACCCATCACCCGTGCCGTCTTTGATCAGGGGGGCTACCAGCTCTACGCGGCCTCGGGTGAGACTATTATTGTCCCGTTTGAAAACCAGAACATGTATGTCATGAAGTTCGGTAGAACCAGTGGCGATATGTATTTTGTGAACGATGCCAATGTCCCCACACTCTACGTTCGTGCGGGAGAGGGGCTGCAAAACGCGGCGGCGCAGGGAGCTATCTGGTATCCCTTCCCACAAAACTATGCCTACACTCGCCCTATGTTTGTTGGCATTGCGCCATCGTGGTCCGCGTACACAGGAATGGGGTGGTATCCGGGGATGCACTACTACGGTGGCTACTCTAGTTACAATCCCTGGGTTTCCGGTGCCGTCTTTGGCGCGATGGCGGGGATGATGATCAATGTGGGGGGGCGGCCCTACTACGGCTGGAACAGCTACTCCAACTACTACCGTTCTAATCCCGTGAACCGTGTGCTTGTCACGAGTAACCGTAATAGCTTTAACTACTCCTCCGTGGGCCGTCGGAGTGCTTCCACAGGCTCCTTTAGTCGCTCGTCAGGCGGTTCTGGTTCGTTTGGGGGGACGTCGGGTGCTCGAACCAGTGGCGGGGGCATGAGTGCTTCTCGCCCGAGCTTCGGCAGTGGCTCAAAAAGTACGGGTAGTTTTGGCAGCGGCAGCTCTTCGGCGAGCCGTCCCAGCTTTGGGAGTGGCAGCTCAAGCGCTTCTCGCCCGAGCTTCGGTTCGGGAAGCTCCAGTAGCCGTCCTAGCTTTGGTTCTGGTAGCTCGGGCTTTTCCAGTAGCCGCCCTTCAGGTGGGAGTAGCTTCGGGGGGGGACGTAGCTTTGGTGGAGGCCGTCGCCGTTGAGAAACGAGATTCTTTTTAGTACCGGTGGCGATTGGGACTCAACCAGCCTGATGAGCAATGGCTATGCCATTGAGGCAGCCCAGCTCTATATCGAGCTACGTGCTGGGCGCGATGACTGGGGCGATGAGGTGCAGGGGGGAATCTGGGAAGGGGCGGATCTCACGGCGATGATCCGGCCCGCCGAAGACCCTATGGCTCCTTTTGATATCTTCCCTGGACGAATATCCATGGAGTTTCCTGGCTACACGATCGTCATGGAGAACCAGCACCCGATGGTGGACATGCATCACCTGCGAGTCTGGCTGAATG
The DNA here is from genome assembly GCA_031387365.1 of Armatimonas sp. Taxonomy (GTDB): domain Bacteria; phylum Armatimonadota; class Armatimonadia; order Armatimonadales; family Armatimonadaceae; genus Armatimonas. Next base: position 1,888 of record JANNDD010000208.1, read on the forward strand.
GCGAGGATATCACCGACCGTGTGGTGGATGTTGTTGTGGATATCAATGCTGTGGATAGCTTTGTTCAGGCCTATGTGACTGTCTATAAATCGCGTTTTCTGCTGCGCGACGAAGTGATTACGCACACTATTATTTAATCGCCCCAATTTATGGGAGCGAGAAGAAGGAAATACGATCATGTCAAACCGACCTGCCGCCGACCAAGTTGCGGGGCTGGATACGAGTCTTACCTGGATCGCCTATGAGTCGGATAGTGCGGATGGGCTCCATGTTTTGCATAACGGGCAGTCTGTTCTCACGGGCTCTATTGAGAGCATCTCCGTGGACATTGATAGTGAAAAAGGGATGGTCACGGCAATTCTCGTGCGTAGAGAAGGCAACAATATCAACCTCTTCCCAGGCTCCGTCGAGATTATCGCCAAGGGAAAACGCATCTCACTGTCCGCAGTGGAGGCCAATAACCTAGATGGCCTCTACTTTGGTTTGGGGGTGCGCGAGGACGGCACTAGCGATCAGGTGCAGGGAGTTAAGAGCTTGCGCATTGTGCTGACACCAGGGCTTGCAAGCGCCAAGCTGGCCTGGACTGATGCCGCCGCAGACGAAGTGATCTTCTAGGTTTTAGATTTCCTGCCCACAAAGCTCTTCCAAGCAAAGCTCAGCGGCATCACGGATGCGTTGACTTGATGAGGAGACAGCCAGTTTTCGGGCAATGGGAATGGCCATACGGTCGGCGGTGCTGCTTAAAACAAGCAGTGCCGCGACCGTCAGCTCCACCGTTGGTGCCTGGTTCTCCGCACAGTGGCGTAGGTAGGCACGCTGGGGAGCACTGAGGCACAGGGCACGGGGAGTGTCCAGTCGAGGAAGGAGCCGCTCTAGCGCTTCATGGCAGGCAGTTGCTTCGGTGCCCTCCCAGCGTGCAAAGTCAAGAAGGGGGCCGACGGCATCGGTGCTCTTGACTTCGACAGCGAGCTGCTCCGCTTGTTTTCTCGCCACTCCCCAGAGCCGCCGTTCCTGTTGTGTCAGACACAGCCCTGCAATACCCAGTAGCCCCAGAGCCAAGCTCAGCCCACTGTAGCCCAGCAGCATCGTGAGTGCGGCAAGGGGCAGCAGCCAGGGGACGATTTTCCATCGTGCCAGCTGTGCCTGACACGGCACCACTTCGTCCCGAACAAGAGTGAGCTGCTCCTCTGGCGCACGTGAGGCCCGTGCGAGAGCGGGAGCGTCTTTGTAACGAATCATCCTACACTCTGTACGCGCAAAGAGTGACTTTGAGGGACGGTATTGACAACCGGTTTAGGCTAGGTTACGATACGGATGTAAGGGGTAATTTACAATGAGTCTTTATCGTTTTGGTACTGCACTAGCAGTGGGTGCATTGGTGAGCACGACGGCGTTTGCTCAGCCACCCGGTGGTGGTTTTGGCTTTGGGCGTGGCAATCAGCCACTCACCGTGGCGACGGTGCCTGCGGATGCGCTGGGGAAAGAGCTGAAGCTCTCGGAAGAAGTCCAGAAAAAAGTCGCCGCAATCCAGAAATCCGTCCAGGACAAGGCGCAGGCTGCCATGCAGGAGCTGCGCGATGGTGGTGGTTTCAATCAAGAAGCGATACAGGAGCTGCAAAAGACAAGCCTGGCAAACGGGAAAAAAGCCGAGACTGAGATTCTTGCTCTGCTGACTGATGACCAGAAAAAAGCGCTTCCTGAGGTGCTCAAGACGCTCCAAATGCTCCAGACACTAGGAATCCCTATGCAGCTCAACGGCGATCTCAAGCTGACGGCGGAGCAGACCAAAGCTCTGGCTGAGCGGGCAGCGGTGGTTCAAAAAGAGCGTGCCGCCGTTACCAAGCAAATCCAGGAGGCAATGGCTAGCCAGGATATGGACCGTGTTCGTGAACTCGCGCAAGGTATGCGTGGCACGGGGGGCGGGGATGCCAAGGCACTAGCTATCCTGACTTCCGAGCAGAAAGCGATGGTCGAGAAGTACATCAAAGACCATCCACGACCTCAGGGCCGTCGTGGCGGTGGTAACTAAACTCTAAACGCCAAGGAAGTGGTCAGTGCGTGGAGATACTCACTGGCCGCTTCCCGGATTCGCTCTGAGGGGTGGTGTGCTGCCAGATCCTCAGCGTGTGTGCGTAGCTGCGAGTCTTGCAGTGTGGCAAGTACCAGAAAGGCACAAGCGATAAAGCTGGCATCAGCGGTTCGGAAGATCGCACGGCGTAAGAAAGCGCGCTGGGATTCATCGAGCTGCATGAGCTCTGAGGGAGTGCGGTAGGCCAGCAGGTGGGTCAGGGTGACAAAGAGCGCTTCCTGGATCTCAAAGACCAGTCGGTTTGCTCGGCTGACATTGGGATCGGTGCGGCTGCGGCTCTCCCGAAGCCGGGGGAGTGTCTCCAGGGTTCGCCCGAGCTCAAACAGCTCTGAGAGAAGCTCTTTGGGAACTTTACTAAGCTCCGCCTGAACCTGAGTACCGTTGCGTACCCACTCCGGCGTGACTTTCGTCCTCGTTGCCGCAAAGTTCAGAGCGGTAGCTAGGAAGAAGAGCAGAGCAATCACGAACACGGGCCATAAAATCGTGGCGGTCAGTAGGAGCAGGCCGAGGAGCAGGAGAACCCTCCAGGGCAGAGAGTGATAGCGTCGCCGGTGCCCTTCTTGCTTCGTGACATGAATGTAGCGACGCAGATGCTCTCGGAGTGGCTCCACTGCCGCCGCCTGTTGCTGTTTCATTCGTCGGTGGGGGCGAAGAACGCTCGGGCGAGGCGCACTCCCTCGGGCGTGAGCTGGTAGACCTTGCCCTCGACGGTGGCAATGCCTGCTGCGACAATCTCCCGGAGATGGTGGTAGAGCGAGCCCGTCGCCAGCCCGCAGGTGTCACCAAGCTGCGGAGGGGGCTGTGGTCCCCCGGTGAGGAGAGTCTCGATGAGCCGGGCACGAGCTACGGGGGAGAAGGCGCTGGCTTTGCGCGCGACTTGCTCGGCAGTGAGGACTCTGCCCACGATAGGCGCTGCTTCTGACTGCTTGAGCGCTTCGACATCCTGACGCAACGCGGCGAGCTCCGCCAGAATCTCTGAGAGTTCGCTCTTGCTTTTCTTGTTTTCTTTACCGGATTTGCCTGCCATAGCAATAAGTTTAACAGAGACTTAATGCCTTTGGTAGGTAATACGGGATAATAGAGGCATAATGGCCCAAGAAACCATCCTGGTCGTGGACGATGAGCCGACCCTGATCGAGGCAATCCGCTATAACTTGAAGGCACAGGGCTTTACCGTCCTGACTGCTGGAGATGCGGACGAGGCACTCCAGCTTTTTCGTACCCATCATCCGGACTTGATTGTTCTGGATGTGATGCTGCCCTCCGGGAGTGGCTTTGATATCTGCCGTCTGATCCGTCAGCAAGGCGAGCGGGTGCCGATCTTGATGCTCACGGCGCGGATTGCGGAGAGTGACCGTGTGCAGGGGCTGGAGATCGGGGCGGATGACTACGTGGTCAAGCCCTTTGGAATGCGCGAGCTGGTGGCACGGATCAAGGCGTTGCTGCGCCGTGCCGGAGTCGAAGGGGAGAGTAATGTGGTCGGGCCACAGCTCGTCTCCGCCGCGCTGGAGCTGGTCGTGGATCTGGAGAAGCATGAAGTCACACGCAAGGGCACCCCTGTGAAGCTGGCACGCAAGGAGTTTAATCTGCTGGTGCTTCTTACGGCGCACCCGGGAAGAGTCTTTGACCGGGCGGCGCTACTGGACAGGGTCTGGGGAACCGATGAAGTGGTCGAGGAGCGTACTGTGGACGTGCATATTCGCTGGCTGCGCGAGAAGATCGAGCCCAATCCCTCCAGCCCTGAGCATCTTCTGACCGTACGCGGCGTCGGATATAAGTTCCAACCATGAGTAAGCGCTTAGAGCAGATGGCGCTTCTGGTTCAAGATGGCCTCCTTCGCGTCAATGATAATAATAAGATCATCTACGCCAACGAGACAGCGGTTGGCTATCTGACGGCGGACAGTAATGTGAAACGGGTCGTGGGGCGCTCTCTTTTGGAGGCAACGCACCAGCGGGCTCTGGTCGAGCTGGTTGAGCTGGCACGAACCACCAAGCTTCCCCAAGAGGCCGAAGTACGCCTCGTCAATGGCAAAGAGCGCTTTGTGAAAGCCCGGGCACTGGGGCTGTCGTCGGGGGGGGCGATGCTTCTTTTTTCCGATCAGACCGAGCTGACACGGCTACGGACGGTGCGAACCGAGTTTGTGATCAATGTCTCCCACGAGCTGCGCACACCGCTTGCCTCGATCCGCGCCATGGCGGAGACTCTGCAAGACGGTGCATTGAACGATCCCGAGGTCAGCGAGAAGTTTCTGGGCAATATTGTTCGTGAGGTGGATCGCCTCGTGCGCCTCTCCGAGGATTTGACTTTTCTGGCACGCTCCGAGACCCTGCCCCCTGCTCGTGAGCGCTTCGATCTGGGGGATTTGCTGCTGGATATTGCGGAGCGTCTGGCAACCTACGCAGCCCGTCGCGCTGTGCACATCTCGCTGCCGGATGCCATGCCCGCTTTGGAGCTTGAGGCGGATCGGAGTGAGCTGGAGCAGATTTTCTTTAACTTACTCGATAATGCCATTAAGTACACTCCCTCAGGTGGCAGTGTGGAAGTGGCGGTGGTGCGCGAAAAAGCAACTCTCACTGTCACGGTTGCGGATACGGGAATTGGGATTTTGAAAGAGGATCTGCCACGTATTTTTGAGCGTTTCTGGCGGGCGGATCGGGCGCGAAAATTTCTGGGGGAAGCGGGAACGGCAACGGGGGGAACGGGACTGGGCCTTTCTATCGTAAAGCATATTGTTGAGGCCCACGGAGGAACCATTGTCGCAGATAGCGAATTGGGTAAAGGGTCTCGCTTTATTGTGACCTTGCCCCTTGCCAAATCGCTATGAATGAACAATCTATCCCTCTGTCTGACCAGCTTGCTAATATTAGCCCGACCATTGTGGTTGCTGTCATCGCCGGTTTTACGATCCTACGTCTTGCGCTCGTAAAGCTCTTGCGTGAGAACTGGGCGCGCACGATCTCCGAGACCTGCGACACCGTCACTTTTGTGCTGGCGCTGGCGTTCTTGCTCATCCGCCCGTTTGTGGCGCAGGCGTTCTACATTCCGTCGGAGAGTATGGTGCCGACCCTAGAGATCGGGGATCGCCTGATTGTGGACAAGATGTCCTTCCGTTTCCGCGATCCACAGCGTGGTGATGTGCTGGTTTTTGCGGCTCCGCCCGAAGCCACGGGAAGCGCGACACTGGAGCAGGACTATATCAAGCGCTGCATCGGTCTGCCCGGCGACAAGATCGAAGTGCACGGAGCCAAGCTGACAGTTGGTGCTGAGGTCTTTGAGTCCCAAGGAGTGGATACCAATGCGCATGCAGCCCAGCAGGAGCTGCGCAATCGGCTGGGCATTGATGATAAAAAATCGGTGAGGTTCTTCAAGGACTATGTCCTAGTGAATCGTACCGAGAAGATCCTGCCCGCCGATATTGCCCGCCAGTTCGGCCAGCCCGGTGCCAAAGTGGAGCTGACTCCGGGTGAGGTTCTTATCAATGGAAAACCGCTCGATGAGCCCTACATCAATGAAGACCCTGGCTACAACATGAGTGAGTTCGAGATTCCTTCAGGCCACTACTTCATGATGGGCGACAACCGCAACCACTCCGCCGACTCGCATGTCTGGGGGAAGCTTGACAAGTGGCGCATTGTCGGGCGTGGCATTGTCACCTTCTGGCCCGTTACTCGCTTGGGGCGGCTCTAATACTCTAAAACAATAAAAACTCGCCCTTCGGATTCCGAAGGGCGAGTTTTTGTTGTGTCTTTCTAGCGTTACCGCCCTCGGAAGTTGTCCGTGGGCTTGGCGGTGCCCACATTAGGGCGGCGTCCTCGGAGCTTGGTGTTGCT
>JANNDD010000131.1:0-16921 GCA_031387365.1 Armatimonas sp.
GCTCGCGCTGATACTCAGCCCAGATACGTAGCTCCTCATCCAGCATTGAGCACACCACGCCGTACATGTGTGTCTCATGTGACCCGAAGGTGCTCCTATCAGGCACATCTAGCTGGTAGAACTGTGTCAGAAGAGACAGCTTGGCATCGGCTTTGCTGTTTATAAACAGCGCCACTACCACCACCTCCGCAGAAACGACCAGAAACCCGGCCTGGGCTCTTCAGCCTGGCTGGGTGGGGTGATTCCACCTCCGATCCCGCTTTCCTGCGCATGGGGGCTGTCAGCGCGGCTGGAGGCGTCTTTCTGCTCCACGGCGGGCAGTACCTTGCCTTCCAGCTCGGCAACCTTCCGTTCTGCCACAAGTTGGAGTTGTTGCGCCTGGTCCACAAGCTGGAGTGACTTCTCCGCCTGGCCGCGCCAATGCTCACGATCCAGCTTCACACTCTCCAGCTCGCTCCGGAGCTGCTCCACCAGGGCGCTCTCAGATTGTCCGCCACTGTCGGCCACACCCCGTTTTGTGTCGGTCAATGTGTCGGCCACTTGTCGGCCATTTGAGTGCTGAGTGTCGGCCACGGGATCAACTAGGGTAGTTGATAGCTCTTTGCCCATCAGCGAGGCCAGGGCGACCAGGCGGACAACGGTAGCGCCTCTGTCGGCCACTTGGCGGTCAGTGTCGGCCAACTTGGCGGCCATGCGGCGGACAGTGCGCTCAGGCGACTCCAAAAGCTGAGAAGCGCGCGAGATCGAGACGAAGCGCTCTTCAGATTGAAGCTTTGGAGCTTCAGGCATCGGTGAGCAGCTCCTGCATGTCGTGCTCGGTCAGTGGAGAAGCCCCATGCCGGATGTGTCTTACGCGAACCACAAAGCCGTCTTCACCCTCATCCTCCACGGTGAAAAAGACGCGCCAGGCCGGGCCGCCTGGAGTCCGACGAAAGAGCATCACCCGAACCCGGCGCTCGATCAATTCCTCTTCGGGTGCCAGCGCGAACCGACGCGGCCAGGTCGAGAGGGAAACTACCGCCTCTTCGAGCTTCTCCAGCCAGTTCAGCGCGATCTCATCGCCTTCAAGCTCGGCTAGGCGGACGGACTCAATATCAATGTCCCGACGAGCACGGGGGCGATAGCGAAGGGCATAGGTTCGGTCTGACTCTTCCAGACTCACGCGGCCTTACTCCGACTCTTAATTTTTGCACGAGCCGAGGCAAAGACTTCCTCATGCGTAATGTCTTCGCCCTCCTCGGTAAAGGACTCCAGAATGGCTTCCACTGCGTCTAGGTCAATGCCTGCAAACTCACGAGCAAGTACTCGCTGGGCACGAGCCATGCCCTCAGGAGTGTCTTTGATTCGAGCGCCGATCAGCTCCGGTATCTCAAGTGTCAGTGTCATTGGTTTTCCTTCCCATTATCTAGCGTGATTTTCTTCAATTGCTGAGTTTTGCCACCACGCCAAAACTCAATTTGCGGATCACCAGGATGAACACTCATCTGAACACTTGCCTTGCCAGAATTCATATAGATTGAGGCATGGCCCTCACCAGCGCCCATTATAATTCCGCCTTCACCTTCGCCTCTGACACTGATATTTTTTACAACAAGACTATCAATAAAAACTGTTTTATTCTTAAACTGCCTCACTACAAAATCATCATCTTTTAAATTCTGCTGGCTGCCTGATCGGGGTGCCATAATGCAAGCGCATGTTATCAATACTCCTGCCCAGAAAACCCGGGTACTAATCTTCATGATCCTACTCCCTCCCCGTCTCTGGTCCGTGAAGCTCTAATGAGATCCTCGCCAGTAGCTGCCGAACCTGCTCGCCGAGGTCGTGACCTTCCCCACCAGTAGCACGGTCACGGAGCGTATCTACCTTGTCCGCCAGACCACAAGCATCCTGAAGAACTGCCTCTAGGGTTCCCAATTCACGGGGGGCAAGAGCGTGAAAGGGAATCTCCATCGCGAACTGATCCGCAATACGCTGGTCTTTGTCCTCTGCGCCAGCATCGAGCAGCGCCCGAACCGTTTCCGTGATGGCATCGTCCGCCAGGCGCGCGAACTGTGCTGCTTGCCCCTCAGACTCTGCCAAGGTGCGCCCAATGGCGTTCTGGGCTCGCCTTGCTGCGACCGTGGCCTTATCCAATAAATCCCGCTCAACAACTGCCATAACTACACCGCTTTCCTTTCACGAAGACCCAGGAATTCCAGAGAGAACCGCCCGTCCACACAACGTAAAAACCGCCCGTCCACTTAGAGAGTGTGTCGCCTTCGGCGAGTAGACTCCTGCCCAGGACACCCGGCACGCGGCCATGTCTGAGACTGTCGCACGGCCAGAGATTGCCTTGAGAGGTTGCATCGGCCTCTGGCTTGCAGACTCCTGCCCCCTGCGCCCCAGCTCCACTACGTGACATTGGGAATCGCTTGCCTGTGCAGACTACAGCGCCACCGCCGAGCAAGCGTTCCCCAGCTTCGCTGGCTACGGTCAGGGCATCCAGCGCCAGCAGATCGGCGACAAACCGTCAGCGCCCCTCCCTCTGTGCTGTGCACCCGGACGAGCTGCGCCAGCAGATCGGCTCCCGCCTGGTGGCGACCCGTCGCGCTCACGAGCTGGTATCAGTGGAGACCTTCGGACGACCCGGCCCCCGTGTTTTATGGTTGCGTTTCTCACTCCCATAGCTGCCCGGTTCATAGCTTGATACCGATTCGCGAGGAATGAGCGAGCGCCCCAAGACATCCACTTGAGGCAGACGACCATCCCGAAGAGCTTTATAGACAGCTGAGATTGAGACCTTCTTGAGTTCCGCAACCTCAGCAACCGTGAGGTACTCAACCCCACTCACTTCAATCATAAGTACACCCTCCCACACATAGTATCAAAGAGGAAAAACTATGTCCACTTTTTTTTACTTTATACCCCTAAATCCCTTGACAAACTAAGTACATTTTGATATACTTAGTTTGTTCTTAAGGGAACACGAAAGAGGATTCAAGACCATGTTTACAACAACACTTTCCGCTCATGCAGTTTTCACCGCCGCGAACAATGCGCAGGCTCAGAAGAGCCAGTACACCATCACCGCCGATGCAGTGACCGAGATAGAGCCTTTCAACGCAGAAGGCTGGTTTACCGTAGTGAGCAAGAGCGACCCTGCCCGGCGCTACAAAGTCACATTGCCCGGATATTCCCAGAGCTACCCCGAAGGCAAGTGCAACTGTCAAGCGTGGGAGAAGTCGGCCAAGGGAAGCCGCCTAGGGGTCTGCAAGCACATTTATATTGCCCTGGAAGCCGCCGAAGACATGGCCTCAGAGGAAGCGATGGTAGCCGACCTCTACGAGCGCGAAGAAGCCCGAGAGTTCATGCTCAACAGCTCAAGAGAGCATGGAGTTAACTTTGCCGCTGATGTCATGGCAGACACCTACGCGAGCTTCGGAAGCTAGACCAAGACCAGGGGGAGGTACACAGCCTCCCCCAAGGAAACCAAGAGAAAGACCAAGACGATGATTTTCCCTAACCACTTCACCCAGACCCAGCGAGCCACCGCCAGCCTTGAAACCATGGCGATGAACCTAGAGAACGCCGCCGAAGCGATTCGCGCCACTCTTGCTGGCAATGCTCAGGACTACCACCTCAACACCATCGGCGAGCACATGACCGGCGATTCCTACGGCCTCAGCTTCAACGGATTCGGGGAAGTGCGCTGCCCCTCCTGCGGCGTGATCGACTGGACACGCGGCCAGGGGGACAAGGCAGAAGGTTTCTGCCCCAAGTGCGCCACGCACCGCACCGAGAACAAGTTTTGCCGCTCCTGCGAGACCTGGTTTCCGAACGCCGAGTTTGAACACCCGTTCTATTGCGCGGCCAGCGACGGCACCGAGAGCGAAACGACCGAGCTTTGCCGCGAGTGTCTACGCGAGCAGAACGAACCAGACGGAGACGACACCCAGTATTGACACCAGGCACAGGTGCGCTGCGCACCATGCCACCCGGGGGAGGCGATCCCTCCCCCAGAAAGACACCACCATGAACGCACCGACCCCAGAGACAGACGATTTTTTCGAGACAGCAGCGCCCGGAACGGGCGGCGAGACCCAGGCCAAACCAGAGTTTCACATAGACACCGAGAAGGCAGCGAGCTGGCTACTCTCGAAACTCCGTGCGATCGAAGACGAGAAAAGCGCGATCGAGGAAGCCACGCGCCAGCGCCTAGGCGAGCTCACGGCAGACTATAACCGCCTGATGAACCGCTTCGGTGGCGAGCTGGAGAACTGGGCACGGGGAGAAAGCGAGACCCGGCGACGTAAGACCATCACCCTGCCCCTTGCAGGCGCTTCTGTCGCCTTCCGCACCGTGCCTGCCCGTGTGGAGCTTGCAGACACCGCAAGCGATATCGCTACCACCCTGGGATTCATGAAGGCACCCACGCCCGACCTGTCAGCCTTCCGCAAGCATGCCGAGGCGCAGCTCAAAGAGACCGGCGAGCTTATCCCCGGCGCAACCCTGCGCGAGGCTGAAGAACGCTTCTACATCAAGACGACCAAGGCAAACCAGAAGGGAGACACCGAGAGCGCCGAATAGACCGGCGGGGCGGAACGGGCGGGGAAACACCCGCCCAACCTACCAGAAGCGCCCAGAGAGGCGCAGGACAGCCCAGAGCGGGCAGGAAGCAAAGCGATGGAAGACCCCCAGATGAAAAAGTGTACTCGCTGCGGCGAAACAAAGGCCTTGGGCGAATTCGTGGCAGACCGTCACAATAAGAGCGGCAAAGCAGCCCGCTGTAAGAAGTGCGAAAGAGCCAGAGTAAAAGCGTACTAGGAGGGTGGTAAGGATTCGTGCAATTTACCCACACTTTGAACTTTCCCCTCTACGAGAGGCAGCTTGTCACTTAAACGCTCGTCTGCGTGACAAGCCCAATGGGGCTACTCAGAGCCTGAAAAGCTGTCACTTATCCCGTCACAAAAACTATGTGTCGTGAACGTCAGCTCTCAAATCGGCGAAGTGTGTGAAAATTACTCGAATCCTTACCGCCCACCTACTACCGAGCATCAGAAACATATCGCCAAGCAATGAAAAGGGAGGCAGCGCAATGGGCCAGAGCCAACCCCGAGAAGATGAATGCGTGTCAAAAGGCGAAACGCGAAAAGCAAAAACAGAAAGACCCCTTACTCGCCACCCGTATAAACCGTCGGTGGCGAGACAAGAACCCGGAAAGAGCGTCGGCCCTGGCAAGGGCTGAAAGCGCCAGGCAAAGAGCAAAACAAAACGGAGCAGGAGGGAAATACACCCCAGACGAATGGTTGGCACTCTTAGCTAAATACAACGGGAAGTGCCTTTGCTGCGGGACCACGGAAGACATTCAAGCCGACCACGTAATACCAATATCGAAAGGAGGGAGCAGTTTTATAACTAACATTCAACCTCTCTGTAGAGCCTGCAATATGGCAAAGGGAAAAAAATCTACAGATTACAGACCATCGTAAACAGCGCCAGGGCAGAAGAAACCTTGCAAGCCTTCTGCCCTGGACAGTCCACCCGAAAGGTAAATTTCTCGTGAACCAAACCAATAATATCGCGCCAACGAGCGCGGACAACAATACTACAAGCGCAGCCCCTAAGCTCGCCATCACCCGCAGGCTCGAACAGGAGGACGTTGAACTCCTGGAGCTCTGGGATGCCAGCACCCCAGAGCTCCGCAAAGTCCTTATCGCGCTCGTTGAGCTTCTCGGCAACAAGAATCTTCAAGACGGAGCGCCTCTGACAGACACGCAGCGAGCACAGGCGCTAGCAATTGTCGGTGCTGAGGTGGCGCGACTCAGAGCAGACGGCTTCCCTTGCGAGAAGCTGGAGGATTTCATAGGCAAGCAGGGAGGCAAATCGTGAGCGATCAGCAGCTTCTGCACAATCTTCTGTCCTGCCGTGGCAACGATCCCCAGCTCGCCACTCTCGCCTATGCCACCCGTGTAATACTTGAGCTAAGCACCCAGGCCGACGCCGAGCAGTTCGAGGCGCTCACCCAGGCCCAGACGCCAGCACGGGCTGCCGTGATGCGAAAGGCAGCAAAAGACATTGCCTATACCGTAGCCGAGCTTCAGGTTCTCCAGCTTCTGTACGAGGACACACCCGGCCAGGGCTAGGTGCCCCGAGCACCGTACCACCAGGGGGAGGCCAGCAGCTTCCCCCGACTTCACCCAGAAAGACAATATGAACATACAAACACCCGCGCCCGTGATCGCTCTTGAAATCGGACGACACCGAGGAACACTTTTCTTCAATGGCCGACAGTGGCAAGAAATCGCCGAGCTAGACGGCAAAGACAAGCAGCTCCTTGCCAGTATCGCGGACATGAAGCCCGACACCGAGCGCCCCGCCGCGATCTACCCGACATTCCGCATTGACTTCGGTATCGTAGGCCACCGCCGCGTGGCCTTGCTACACCAGAAGACCAGAGGGAGCGCACTGAGTGCAGCGCTGGAGTCTTCACGACTCCCCGAGACAATAAAGAACCTATGGCCAGGACAGCACACTGAAGGAGACGCCGCCTAGGAAAAAGAACCAGACAGAGAAAGGCTTACCGGGAATTGAATCCTCCTCGATGGGCCTCTCAAAAATGCCAACAACTACGACCACGAAAGGAAATGACGATTCCATCAGCACTCACAGTATTCCCCAAGACCCGGCTAGGTCTCGGGCCGTGGCGGCGGAGTAATCCACCGCTAGAGAAGACAGAGAAAAGGCCCACCGGAGCGAATCCGGTGGGCCTTTTGACGTGTGGCAGAAGTTCCTGGCAGCAGACTTGCCCGAAGGACTCCACACAAACATAGACACGCTCCGCAGGCTTTGCCGTGACAATACCGAGGTGCTGGACTTGCTGGATGGGGTGATGCAAGGCAAGCAGGGGGAGAGAACAGACCTCGTTCATAATATACACGATGTTAAAGAAGATAGACCCTCTGGAACCTCCCCTGAAGCTGCCCTTCGTCGCCTTCGTAAAGACCGGCCCGATCTTCACCGGCAGGTTATCGGCGAAATCCTATAGGCGCGGTCTCGGCACGGCCCTAAGGCAAAACCTCACGACACAGAGAGCGTTTGACGTCAAATACGCCAGGCGCGCGAAAAGCCAAAATCCTATAGTGGCTATTCTTGTCTATCCCCCAGAAATGTACAATAAGGCGAAAATGGCTATCCATCAAACGAGGGATTCGTGAACACCTTCAAGAGTGCCTAGAATCGGTTTGTTCGGGAGGGCGAAAGTGTCCAGAAACTCATTCGGTTTTCTATGTTCGCCCAGTGTCCAGAAATCATCTAGCAGACTTACTCATCGAGTGGTGGGTAAAGACCCTCGTTTTAGCTTATTGTACATTTTTGGGGGATGGACAAGAATAGCCATAGTGTGGCTTTAGCCTCGCTTTAGCACGGCACCCCTCAACACGAGAAAATCACCTCGCGCTCAGAACCTCACGACGCAAACGCGCCCTCTCTCTAGCAAGATGGGCCAGCCTTGCCCGTCCCTCAGGCGTCCGAGGCCCTGTACTTTTACCTCCATGAAGTTTACACCTCCTCTTACCCTCGATGGGCTTGCACTGGCAGGGAGTCCCGCGCCGAGTCTTAGCCCCACAGCGCAGGTAGGGCAGCATAGAGCGAGCAAACGCCTCATCCTTGCGCATCTTCTCACGGCGGCGCTCCAGACCGGCAAGAGAGCTGGCAGACATCTGCCAGTGATCGACGCAAAGACCCTCAAGCGAGCGCTCCCACTCCTCCACGATGGAGCGCTCTTTCTTGGCCTCTTTCCTGGCCGCAGAGTAGAGATTCCAGGCACGCAGTATCTGGTCCTCAGCCAGCACCGCCTTTCTCACTCCTCCAGCCCCAGGGTTGCGCTCGTGTCTCGCACACAAAAGATAAGCTCCGGATCGCGTACACTGCCTGTCAGTCTCCACCGAGCCGCCGCGATGTTTGCCAGCAGAAGAAGCGCCCTCGCCTCGGCTGAGTCCATGGGAGCCGCGACCACCTCAGCCAGCGATGCAAAGAGGCACTGCGCCTCCTCACCACCAAGAGCCGGGTCAAACCGGGCCGGAAACAGCATCGAGGCGATTGCCTGAGCGCCGGCAGGAGTGCTGAGACCTGGAGGCAGGACGCTCGTGTCGGAGCTCGCCTCCCAAAGCAGTCCGACCTCCTCAGGCGTGATGTGCTCCAGGCCCACCAAGAGCGTGTCAAAGGCGGTGAGGAGCGCCACCAAGTGAGGGCGCTCCTGAAAGACAAAGGGAGTACCTCCCTGAGCCATAGTCGCCCTCATCACCTGCGGGCAGCCCCAGTGCCGACTCTCGTCGAGCAAAGGCCCACCCGGATACACATAGATTGGCTGCGTCATTTCATCGTCCATTTGGCACACCGCCTTTCTCTCGCTGGGGGTTTCCTGGCTTTTTGGCCTTGCTGTATATCTGCGTCCCTACCCCAACGATTGAGGGAGACGCCTTAAAGATTCCCTCCACCCCGCCGAGCTCGCGGATACCGCTTGCCATGTCCTGGACCACCAGAGGTACAAAACGCTTTCCGGTCTCGCTCAGTGGGTCGAAGTCCTCGCCCGTGATCGTCTTGCCACGAAACGCCGCCGCTGCGAGGCCCTGTAGAGGTGCGAGGAGCGACTCCGCGCGAGTGCCCAGAACCTTCCCGGTCTTGGGACTCCCACGCATCGCCAAGGCAGCTAATCTGGCATAGGGTGTGAATCCGGCGAAGACCTCGTACCGGGTTTTCCCGTCGGGGAGGATGACCTTGCCGAAATCTGAACTTTCCGGATCATCACCCACCTTGCACCCGTTTGCCTTCGCCAGCGCGAGAACGCCCAGCCCCGCCGCCGTCGCCGTGGCTACTTGCTTGATAGCCAGCGCTCGCACGGGTGGCGAGAGCTTGTAGTACGCCATCGGGTTGAGGATTTCTAGGCGCGAGGCAGTAAGGCGAGGTGCAAAGAGAGCATCCCTCACCGGGGGAGCCAGGTCAAGAAGCGAGGCATCGCCAACACCCGAAGCTCGGGAAATCCATTTTCCAAGGTCGTGGTACACCTGGGGCTGAGCCTCTGGAGTAATCCCCGCCTTCTCCAAGCTGGCCGCCGTATCATCCCAGACGCCACGTCTTAGCGAGCTGAGGTAGGTATCGTATGCAATCCGCGACTTCCGAACAATTTTCCCGAGACCTAGCGGGAGAGCCTCCGCGACTTTAGAGCCGCTGTAGAGTTCACTGGAGCCTAGATCAAGACCGAACGCCTCAGGGGACGGTCGAGGCTTGACCGCTGGAGCCACGGGAACGGGTTCGCCCCCCAACGTCCCAAGGGAAGGCGCTGGAGGCGTGCCTACAACGGGAGGCACCACGGGAGAACCTGCCGGGACGTTGGGCGAAGCTCCCACAGGCCGCAAGTCTGGCACCTGGACCTGTCCGGGCGTGGCAACCGGCGCAAGAGCATCCGGGCGTGTGGCCCGATCCAGAGCACCAGCAGCAGAAGCGGGAGGAGTCACCACCTCATCGAGCAGCTCAGAGGGCGCACGGTAGACACCCGGAGAAGTCTGGATAGGCCGAGAGTTTCGAACTGTGCGCCCAGACTGCCCCATCGAGGGAGCAGAAGGCACCGGGGCCGCAGGAACTTCTACGGTGTGAGTGGGCCCAGCGGGAGCGGGTTCGCCTGTAGGGACTCGCACAGGGCGAGGGGAAACCTTGGCAACTGGTGCCGGGGACTTGACTGCCGCTGGAACCACCGCAACCGAAGTACTTCGGCCTGTCGGCGCTGGCACCGGAGCTGCGGGGGATGAACCGTCCATCGGGCGCGCATTTCTTGCCGCGATCTGCTCGGCCACAGGATCGGACTTGATTGCGGCGATCATATCCCGCCCCGCCGCAAACGCCGCCTTCGGATTGTTCACCCCAAGGATAGCGCCCTGCCTACCCGGTGCGGAAATGTCCGCCGACGTCAGAATGGTTTTACTCACCCCGTTGGTACTCTTCACCAGGGGGTGAGTCGCCAGCTTCCCCGCCGCAAAGAGATTAATTATCGTCCCCGCAGGGTCGTTAGCCCAATCTTCCCTCAAGGCATCCACCGCGGCAAAAGGCCCACCCTGCGGATTCTGGGGGCTGCCGGTGAAGAAAGCTTGTCCCTCGTTTCTTAGGGGGATCATTCCAAGGGCCAAGTTCCCAAGACGAGCGCCCACGCTCCCGGGCTCCGTGCTCATGAGTGGCCGACCAGAGCCGATGTCCTGGAAAGCCTGGGCACCGATATCGCCAATCTCCAGACCCGTTGCAAAGGGCATGATGACCTGACGAGAGAGCGATTCGCCCCAGTGACGCAGTTCGGGGTTCATCTTCTTGATGCCCTCTCCCATGCCAGCAAGAGCCGCGTTTCCAAGATCTTCCTGAGAGTCTCCAGGCGAAGGAGGTTGAGCCAGGGGAACCTTGGCATCACGCCACGCCACGCCGGGAGGCTTCTTCGCCTTGGCGCTCATCCCCCCGGAGAACGTAATGCTATCCACGCGAGGTGACGGGCGCTCGCCAATCCCCCGCAGAGCGCTCTGCACGTCCTCATCGGTCAAGTCACGTTCGCTCTCAATCTCCCACGTCTGCCCGCCGCTCTCGATCTCGTAGAGCCGTTTTTGTGTCTGTGGCATGGCTACTTCTTCCTCCGCAGGACAACGCCCGGCGCGACCTGCCGCGACTCACCCGGCTTGAGATCCTTGGGGAACTGCACCGGAGGCACGGAGCCAGTCACCTGCCGCGAAGGCGGCTTGTAGGTCGAGGAGTTCTCGGCGCTCCATCCCTTGCCAAGAACCGGGTGGCGTGACTCAAGCTCACCAAGCCGCCTCAAAACGCTGGTTACTGCCTGCTTGTGGGCTTGCTGGTCGACGGTCGGAACCGTGTAGTTTTGAAGCTGTTTGTAATACTCACGGAGCTGTGCGTACTCACTCTGTGCTGCCGTAAACTTCGCGCCTGGCGCATTGCCAGCTCGCTCTGTGCGAGTGCGCGACTCAGCAGCTCTTTGCGCGGCATTGGCAAGTGCCTGGGTCTCTGTTGCGCGGTTCCTTCGCTCCGTCTCAGTCAGAGACCGATCCTTCTGATCACCAGCGCGGCCTTTGGAATCCACACCAGCCTTCTGGGCCGGGGTCATCGCCTCTTGAAAGTCTGGCGACACATCAAAAACCCAAGACGGTATAGGCTCCCCTTTGTGGAGCGCCTCCGACGCAACCCCGAGGCGCTTGTAGAGTTCGGCCTTGCTCTTGGGCTTCGTGCGTGGATCCGCCGCCATCTTCGAGAGCGTAGCAAGCGAGGCCAGGCCCGCCCTGTTGCTCGCCTGAACCCTCTCAATCTCGGTACGGGCGGCGATGGCTTCGGGCGTCTGACTCGCTGGAGCCTTAGGGTGGAAGGCCGAGGTATCCCACTCCTCAACATCGGGTGAACCGTCTTCGCCAGAGGTGCGCGTAATGCGAGGCACCTTGAGGCCCACGCGCTCTAGTTCCTCAGGCCCGATCAGGTCCAAAAAGCTGTTCTGCGCCTCCGGGTGGAGCTGGAGCAAATCGCGCACAATGCCAGCGCGAGAGAGGCGGGTTTCTGTCAGGCTGCGGGCTTTCTGGGCAGCACCTTCACGCTCTTCCCGGGCCTGGACGTCTTTCTCTTTTCCCGCGCGGTCTGCCTCTTTGCCTTCGGCCCGCGCTTCGTCCTCATCGAGCATGTGGGTGAATTTTAGGGCCTGAAGTTCATCGCTCCAGGTTTGCCTATCATTTTTCCACTGCTCGGCGTCCGCCTTGGCCTTTGCGATGCGCTGTCGGTCTTCCTGAGCAATGCGGGCTTGCTGTCCTTGCTGGAATCCCTGCGTAGCCGCAAGAGCGCCCGGAGCGCCACCAAGAGCAAGGCCAACAATCGCCGCCGTTGGGTTGGGTTGGGGAGCCTGAGGAGGAGCGCCCCCACCCATGCGAGACAGTCCGGGGGGCGGCACTGGTGGCCGGGCCATCATGCCGGGCGGGGGAGGAGGCGGGAGCGCCACTGCGTGAGAGACGCGAGGGGAGCCACCCACGGACGCCGTAGCGATTACAGGCTGGTCGGTATCGTCCTCAACAGGGACAGGGGCGGGAGTTCGTTTTAGTGCCATAGAGAGCCTTCTTTCTTGCAATAGTTGCAATGAGAATAGTTTGCCCAAAAGAGAGGGGCAGGAAGAGTCGAAAAGGGAGCATGAAACAGTTTGGGAATTATCGGACGGAAACATTGGTTTGAGGCCAGCAGCCCACAAAGAGAAGTGTTTGCTCGTGAGTTTCGCATTCACGGGCTCGAATCGAGAGCCTCTAGGGCGACCCGGCACAGCTCCACGAGCTTCTCGTAGCGCAGCGCGGCGGCGCTCTGGCAGTCCGGGAAAGGCTGGGCCTGGAGTCTGCGCGTGAGGTCATGCCAGTAGAGCACGGTGGCATTGACGCGGCCAGCGGGCACCAGATCACCACCACAGTCCTCGGGGAGGCCATCCGCCAGGGCGAGGGCCAGGGCACGGGAGACGAATGTCTCATGCGGTGTAGTTTTTGCAGAGTTTTGCGCCTGGACTTTTGATGTCAAATACTCAGGCAAGAGCAGGGCGAGCAGCTCGGGCTTCATCGCCGACACGTAGCGCCGAATGCTATCGGTCATGGCACCGGGCGCAGGGGACTTGACCGCGAGCTGGTCACCAGGCTTGACCGTGAAGACAAAGCCCTGAGCGCGAGCCTTTGCGACGAACTCAGCGGGCGGGAGTGGTGAGGCTTGCATCAGAAGATTTCCTCCTCAGCTTCGTCTTTGACGGGAGTCCCAGCAACCTGCACACACTGAGGAACTTCAGGAGTTCCCCACGTAGGTACAGGGAAGTCAGGAAGAAACGGACTGCGCGGAGGCTGGTACATCGAGCCACCGGGCGCGAAAGGGTCGTCTAGGTCGTCGTTGAAAGTTGTTTGTGTAGGGTTGGAAGGGTTGTTTGATATAACGGCTATACAAGGATTCACTTTAGGCGTCATATCAGAATTGGGTTCCGACCCTTCCAAGTGTTCCAAATCTCCTAATGCGGTCTCCTGTATGTGGCAAGTGGGCAAAGTGTTTGAAGTGGGCAAAGCTCCTATGTGTATACTCTTGCCGGAAGCAGCTTCGTTGGTGGGTTCATCGTCTTCTCTGATACTTACGGCACTTACGGCACTTCTAGCCCTATTTTCGGAAAGATTCCCTATGTTTTCTCTTTCATGAAGAGACTTATCGGAAAAACCCTTAGAAGTGCCGTAAGTGCCGTTATCTTCCCATCCTGACCAGAGAGACCCGTTGCCTCCGTAGAGTTTCCAGCTACGAACGCCCTTTCCGTCTTTCTCCTCGGTGAGTCCAAAGGCGCGGGCCGCATCACAGAATTTCTGAGGGGGAAAGGGTTTTCCCCCCTCCTGTTGGCACCACGCTTCGTATTTATGGCGAAGATCTCCCCGGGTGATCCCCGCCCGCAGCGTGTCGTGGTCGAGAGTTTCCCAGAACTCGGTGAGGGGGTCAGTGTCCTGCCAGAATCGCCTTGTGTGGGCGATCACGACGGCGGCGCGGTGGATCGTTTGCGCCTGATGGACACGGGCGAGGCCATCAACAGCCCACGAGACAAACCCCCCTACCAGTGCACTCTGCGGGTCTTTACGGGCCGCTTCCAGCCTGGTATGCCCTGTGAGACTCAGGGACTCACCATCGGCCAGGGCATGAACAAAGGGCAGCGCGATCACGCGATCCCGAAGCGCATCGTCGTAGGCATTGACCGAGGGAGGATCATTTGAGAGTGCGAGCATTCCCCAGGTCGGCAGCACGTTGAAGCTCTTGGATTGGTAGAGCAATCGGCAGGGAATCCTGTCTCCTCCTGAGAGCGTCTTGAGGATCTCCGAGTCAAGACGCTTGCGTCCTGCTTCCTGCAATATGAGCAGGCGGGCGTTTCGCACTGCCGCCCCGAGGCGTTCGTCTTCTCGCTCTCCCGTAAGCAGGGACTTGTCTACAACGCGGCTGGAGTTTCCCAGGAGCGTTCCCAGGAGCTCGGCGAAGGTTCCTTTGCCGGTTCCTTTTGGTCCGTAGCTCCAACACATCAATCGAAGATGGGCAGCTCCTGAAAGGAAGTAACCGGCTACGTCCTGAAGCGTCAGAGCAAAATCTGCATCACCTCCCGTGATGCGATCAAGCACAGCAATCCATTCGGAGCGGTCGGAGTCAGGAGAATAACAGACAGGTAGCAACTCTTCTATGAAGTCTTGTCGCTGATGCTCTCTGAACCTGCCATCAGCCCAGGTGCCGTTCTGGAAGGCCACGCGCCAGGGCTTTAAGCTAAAGACATCGGCGTGCGCACTTGCTTCGCTGAAACTCGTTGCTAACGTCACCATCGCGGCCAGGCGTGGGCCTGACTCAGAGCGCAGCGCATGCTTGCTGAGTGCGTCGGCCTGAGCCACAAGGCGAGAGCGCTCTATCTTGTCGTCGTTGTCTCTGGCTTGATCCAGTAGATCGGAGGCATGTCCCAGCAGCTCCCGGACAGTGAGTCGGGCCATTTCGAGAATCTTCTCGCCACCCTCCTGCCAGTGCTTCCCGTTCCAGACACGCCAGCCGAGGCCAGAGACATACTTGATGTCTTTCTTGTGGTTCCAGATGAGCATCTCCGCGTTGCCTGCGTCGGTCTTCTGGAAGTCTGCCAGGGTGTAAGCCTTCTCTGAGTCCGGCGAGATCTCTTTGACCTTCTGAGCCTTCTTGACGCTCTCTTGACGGGCCGGGGGCAAGCGGGCTTCCCCGTATCCCTTGGCTCCTAGCTCCTTTGCTGCTTCGTCGAACCTGCCGCCGTGTGCTAGGAGCACATAGAGACCAAACGGGTCATAGTAGGTTTCTGGTTCGAACGGCGGCGCAGAGCTGGTGAAGCAGTAGAACCCATTCTGACCACAGTAGCCCACCGTCCCGCTTGTGCCTTCACGAGTGCTCTTGCCGGGGCGTGTCAAGTCGCACACGTCGCCACGGCCACCGGCAATCTGCCAGCCGTGGGACTCTAAAAGCGCGATCACCTCCGCCTGAGTCGTGCGGGCGTTGTAGTCGTCGCCAGGTCGGGTTCCCTTCGGCGTGCTCTCCCTCGCCTCAGTCGCTGGTGTCCACTTCTTACCGCTGGGCGTGTGCTCATTACAGCTTCGTGCTATCGCAAAGGCGAACGCCCGATCCTCTCCCGTGATGGTCGGGACGGCCTCAAAGGAGCCGCTCATCTTGGTGTAGGGGTTCCCGCTCTTGTGAACATTGAGAGGAGAGCCGGGCGCTACGACCTGGCCCCCCTCGCCTCGGGTCTCTATCTTGACAGTGCCATCGACGAAGCGTGCCAGCTTCTGGTTTCCTTCGATCCCGTCAGGGCACCGATAGTAGAAGTGAATCCCACCACCGCCAGAGCGAACCCTAAGATTGAGAGCCTCCAGAAGATCGGCGCGGCCATGATCGAGGACAGCTTTCTCCCAGTCGGCCAGCGCCGTATCTGTTTCAAACTCTAGCATCTCAGCCATGCCGGACACTTCGCCCTGGACAAGCCCGATCCCGTTTGAAACATCGTCCTTGAACCAGCGTTGTAGATCGGTAACCGTAGCCTTGCGCTTCTGGTAGGCTTCCCATGCCCCATTGGGTGCCTTGGTACCATCGAGCTTGACGGGAATCACGGAGAAGCCAGAGGCGAGGTACCTCTGTGCGGTCTGGAGGGTATTCATCGTCCCTGCCCTCCCCGAACCGCGTCACTAGGCAAAACGCCGGTGTCCTGGTACTCCGCCCAGGCATCAAGCACGGCTTGCTCTGCTGCTCGCTTCCAGTTGTCGGGCAGATCAAGAATCTGAAACCAGCGCTTCTTCATTGCGCCCGTCTGGGGGTCTGGCTCTTCCTTGAAGTTGGCAGGCAGTCCACACCAAGGAGCTTGTCCCGGCTGCTGGACCACGCGAAAGCCGCGAACCTTGACCCACTTGCCAATCTGGACGGTGGCAAACGCCATGAGGTTTCCGGTGCCTCTGCACGGGGTGAGATCAACAACGGAGATCGCCACATCGGGCGCAGAAGCGGAAGGAGTAGAAGCGATGGGCTTCTGAAAAGATTTGGCCGGGTAGGTCTTAGCCTGCCCGTAGCCTGTGCTGCGGTTCATCTAATCGTCTCTTTTCTGCCATCCATAAAAGACGGCAATTAAACATAGAAATCCCGGCAGGAGACGTGACTGCCGGGATTCTGTTACGGGGTAATTACTCCCCAAAACCTAGCGCACTCTCCGCCGCAACTCAGCGCTGAGATTGCGGCGGAGATCATCAACAAAGTGTCCGGCTTTGACAGCTAAACAGACTTTCGTGACGCAGAATATGCACACTATGTTGCGGGTGTGGGCTTTCTGCCTCGCCTGGAAGTTGCCACTTGGCAAGGAGCTTCGACTCTCCTTGGATATCCAAGTGGCAATTTTCGTTTTTTCGCGCTTTCGCTACCTGTGATTTTACCACTATTTTTCCAGAAGCGAACCCTTCCTTCGGGTCGGCATCCCTTCAAAAAGCCGCGCATAGCGCCGCCTGTTACCGACCCGCGTTCTACACCGTTGTGAGCACAAGCGTTGCCCCGGCTTCTGCTCAACAAATACGTTACTACACTCCTCGCACCTCTTGAACTTATTTCCATGAAACGCTGCAAGGAACTCTTGCGCAAGAGGACGATGCAGTAAGAACTCAATCGCCGTTAGCGATGGCAAGTAGACACGCGGCGGAGTACTTGATGAGAACAACGATCTCCATTCGACCCTAGGCGGAGGAAGAACTATAGCCAGCCACTCATCAAGAATATTGATGGTGTCTGGAGCCGGAATGAGATCATCAGCCGCGCAATTCATCAGCGTGCTAAGAAAAAAGTGGACACCGCCAAAGATTCCCCACTGCTCCAGGTCGCCCACGGCCTCAGTACC
>JANNDD010000228.1:0-1351 GCA_031387365.1 Armatimonas sp.
ACGCACACGCCCGACCCGACCCGCGCGGTGATTCTCGATCTGGGAGTGGTGAAAAACTTCGCCGATGTGCTCCTCAACGGCCAGTCGCTGGGCACGCTCTGGAAGGCCCCGTGGCGCTTGGATATTACGGAGCTGGTGCGCCCCGGCAGCAACACGCTCGAAGTGAAAATCACCAACCTCTGGGTCAATCGTTTGATCGGCGACGAACAGCTCCCCCCAGAAGACGGTGTCGAGTGGACCGGCAAGACCGGCCCGATCAAGGCGTGGCCCAAGTGGCTCCTCGAAGGCAAGCCCCGCCCCGCCACCGAGCGCGTCACGTTCACCACCTGGCGCTACTGGACAAAAGACGACAAACCCCTGGACTCCGGCCTTCTCGGCCCCGCAAGAATCTTGCTCGTGCCAACTTTACCGATACAATAGTGGGGGAGAAAAGTGATGTCACTCAAAGAAATGTTGCCTGGTGTTCGTACGCTGCCACGCACCGATAAGTTGCGGCTGATGCAGTTCCTGGTGGCGGAGCTAGCACAGGAGGGATCAGAATCCACTCTGACCCTAGGGGGCATCTATCCGATCTTTACACCACAGGGAATTCCTGACTCCGCCGCCGAGACCCTAGCTGCTTACCTGAAGCAGACGGAGACGAGCGGGTGAACGTGCTGGTGCGCTTTCCGTACACCGGGGATGGCCCCACAGCAATGCCTGTGATTTCTCTGACACTCCAGGCAAATGGTCGAAGCATCGAAGTGGAAGCTTTGCTGGATACAGGAGCATCTGTAAACGTCCTTCCCTACGAGGTTGGTGCTGCCCTTGGCTTCCATTGGGAAGAGCAGATGGTACCTGTTGAGCTGGCGGGGAATCTCGGAAGCTCTGCTGCTCGGGCAATCGTTGCAGGGGGACAAGTGGAAGATTTTCCAGCTAAGCACCTTGTGTTTGCCTGGTCACAGGGTGAGGGGTTCCGCACCATTCTGGGACAGATGAATTTCTTTTTGGAGTTCAATGTTTGCTTTTTTCGCAACGATGGTGTTTTTGAGCTTATCCCCCATGAAGCCGATTGAGTGATGGACGATCAACTCCAAGAACTTCATACGTTTCTTTTTGCTCCGGAGCGTTGTTTCCAGGCCGACGAAGAAGAGTGGATTGAGGGAGGCATCGGGGAGTTCCTGGAGACGATCCGCTCCTTTCTCGAAGCTCGTGGGGTGGTGCTGGAAATCTCCAACGAGCAAATTGGCAAGGGGGAGGGATACTCGCTGGCCGTTAATGGAGAATTGCTTGTTCTTTACACGGAAGCTGAGCTTGCGGTGACAAGAGGGCAAGAAACCCTGGCACGAACTACGGTGCCTGTGAATCGCTT
>JANNDD010000414.1:0-1923 GCA_031387365.1 Armatimonas sp.
CAACGCTCCACTTGTCATGCCCGCCGTGTTATCCGTGAGGGCGTTGCCGATATCAATCTGGCCACAGGCGATATTGTATTTTCTTCCATCCAGCGCCGTAGACTTTGTCAGCCCCGAGATCGCGTGCTTAGTCGCGGTGTACGACGCCGAGTTTGGGCGAGGCGCATGGGCCGAGACCGAGCCATTGTTAATAATGCGCCCCCCCATCGGGGTCTGGCTCTTCATGAGCTTAAACGCCTCTTGCGTACACAAAAAGCTCGCGGTGAGGTTCGTCTCGACCACGGCCTGCCAGTCGGCGAGGCTCAGGTCTTCGAGAGGGCCATTGCGGACAATCCCGGCGTTGTTGAAGAGCACGTCCAGCCGCCCAAACGTGGACTGTGTCTGGGCAAAGAGCGCCCGGATCGCCTCGGGCTCACGCAGATCGGTAGGGATTGCCAGTGCGCGAGTGCTAGCCTCGCCCGCCAGAGCAACCGTCTGCTCCAGCGCCTCGCCGCGCCGCCCTGTGAGAGCCACACAATAGCCCGCGCGGAGCAGTGCCAGCGCTACCGCGCGCCCCACACCGCTCCCCGATCCCGTTACCAGTGCTACTTTTTTATCCATATTCACTCTCCGACCTTCTGTTTTTCTAGCGCGAGTGCAATCGCCTGCTCCATTGTCAAGGCGCGCCCCTCGGCCCACGCGGCATCGAAGGCGGCATCCTCGTTTAGCGTCGCACGGGCAGCAGCAACCTGCGGGTCCTGCTCTTGCTGGTCACTGGGGGAGAGAGGTGTTCCGAGTTCCTCGCGCAGTCGCTCCGCAGCACCCCAGAGCTGGGAAGCAAGAACCAAAACTCCGGTGGCAGAGGCCAGATTCCCCAGATTCATCAGTTCTGCGGCGATGCCCAACCGGTAACCCACCTCCTGGTAGGCAGCCAGGCTCTCCTCATACAGCGTACGTGCAGCAGGGTAGTCACCCTGAGCATCAGCCACACGCCCCAAGCTATTGAGTGACCAGGCAATGCCCTTCTGGTCACCGTTCGCCCTACTGATTGCCAGGCTTTCCTCAAGCAACAAACGTGCAGAGGCATAGTCACTTTGAGAATAGGCCAGACTCCCCCCCAGCTCAGAGCCTTCGCACGGATCGCCACGTCCGCCCCCGCCCCCGCCGCCGCTAAAACGCGAGACAGACGATCACGACCTTCGGAAAAGTAACTACGAACTTCCCAGAAACGAGAGATCGCGCCTACAAGACGCAAGCCAGAAGACGAATCCCCGCCAAAAGACGAATCACCACTCCACTCCAGAGCGGTGCGAAGGTTGTCGTGCTCCAACTCAAGACGATCCAGCCACATCACCTGATCCGGTCCGATCATCTGTGGCTCCGCCAACTCACCCAACGCCAAAAAGTGCGACAGGTGACGACCACGAAAGATATCTTCTTCACCACTCTCCAAAAGGTGATCGCGAGAATACTGACGAATCGTCTCAAGCAAACGATACCGCGTGCCAGAACCAGATGGCTCCGAAACCACAAGGCTCTTGTCATACAGGGAGGTCAGTAGATCAAGTATCTCCCAGTCCTCCACCACGTCCCCAGCGCAGACCGCCTCGGCAGACTCCAGAGTCCAGCCGCCCGCGAACACACAGAGACGGCACAGCAGCGCCTTCTCAACCTCACTCAGCAGATCATAGCTCCAGTCAATCAGAGAGCGAAGCGTCTGCTGGCGAGGCAATGCTGTACGAGAGCCGCCCGTGAGCAGCCGAAACCGCTGATCCAACTTGCTATTGATGTCCTCCACGGACAGACTGCGAACACGCGCCGCCGCCAGCTCGATGGCAAGAGGGATGCCATCCAACCGATGGCAGATCGAGGCAAGGGCGGGAGCCATCTCGTTCGTAACCGCAAACGAAACCTGGACTTGAACCGCACGGTCAATGAACAGCC
>JANNDD010000457.1:0-1901 GCA_031387365.1 Armatimonas sp.
GGTCTTGCTCTCGGGCGTCTCTGGCCCGGACTACGCGGCGCACCTGCTCGAAATCCTAAAAGTGGGCCGAGCAAACTCACTCGCGCCGGGCATGGCGGCGGTGGGCAGCATGGAGCTGCGTGTCAAGCACATTCTTGATTCCAAAAAACCGCGCCGCGCCTACGGCCTGCGCTTGGCGCTCACGGCAGTTCTTGGGCTGGTTCTGCTTCCGCTCGCCTCGCTTAAAGTCGCCGCCAAGCCCGGCGAGCGCCCTGTTAGTCGGTTGCAAGCGGCGGTTGAGCAGCTCGCGCCAAAGCTAGCTTTCCTGACACCCAGTGCGCTGCTGGCACAGGCAAAAGCGACGCTCATTGCTCCAAAACCGCTTGCCCCCATGCCTCTTGCGGAGCCAACTCTTGCACAGCCTAATGGGACACTTGCGATGCCACAACCTCTTGCTCCGACCCAAGGCAGTCCTGCTGCTGAGCCACCAGGCGCTCCCAAGGCCCCTGATACGACGATCTCGTTTAAAGATGTCCACTGGGGAACCGCCGTGGACGGGCTGGAGCCGGGCTTTCTACTGACAGGCGTCACGCTCATTGAGGACCGGCAGGGAACCACGAAGATTGGCTATACGGCTCTGGTGCGCAATAAGACCAAGCAGCCGATCACGTTTCTGGTGCGTCTGCTTCAGTACGACGGCTACGACGTGCCCTTCACGCAAAACAACACCCCGGAGAGTAAGTTTCCCCCGACGGAGCCTGCCAAAGGCGTGCGGCACACGGACTTGGGCCGGGATGCGGTCAATCTGATCACGCTTGCCCCCGGCGAGTCGGTCTTAGTTCCCGGTCAGGAGGCGCACCACAACCTCCGAGTCTTGATCGGGAGCGGCGATGGGGGCAAGAGTCCGTACTTTGAAAAGATAAAGCCGGGCATGGACATGCTCGTCCAGCCCCTCACGGTCTACCGCTCCCCCGACCTGACACAGTTGACACGCGATCTCGCTCGCTACTCCGTGACAAAGCTCGCTCCCGATGGCACGAGCCGCACCGAGAGTTCCGTACGGGTCAGCATGCCCGACAGCGGCGGCACGACGCTGGAAGCGCAGCTCTGGCTCTCTAAGATCAGGGGCACCTCTGCCGCTCCTGCCACATCCATCACGACGGAGGAACCGGGTGGGCCTATGATTCCGCTCGATAAAGTGGTCTGGAACAAGGCGGTGGACGGCTTGGAGGCGGGCTTGCTCCTCACCTCCAGCCCGCGGGTTCCAATGAACTCCAAGCTCACCTACCAGACTCTGGTGCGCAACACGTCCGACAAGCCCATCTCCTTCATGACACGCCTACTCCAGTACGAAGGCTACGAGATGCCAACCGTGGACGGCAAGCCGACCAAAGGCGCAAAGCGTGGCTACCCGGTTGATCCGCTCTACAGCGTCACGCTGGCACCCGGCGAGTCGGTGATTGTCCCTGCGCAGAACGGCCGAGAGAACCTGGAAATCTATGTGGGCGAGGGCGGCAACAACGACAGCCCGAGTATCGCCGCGATCACGCCAGGACACCAGAAGATTGTCCAGCCCATCACGATCTACCGCTCGCCGGATCATGGCCCGCTCTCCAGCCTGATGGGAATCTACACGCTCTCCAAAGTATCCCCAGACGGCAGAGTTCGCACAGAGGGAGCGAACCGGGCAACTGGTATAGGCGGCACGGGGCGCATCGAGGGCGGGCAGACGCTGGAAGCCTACATCTACCTCGAAATCGGCACCCTCAACGCCGCAGCCCCGCGCAACGCCGCTTCCGCCGTCTGGGGCAAGGTGGATCGTGGGCTCCAGTGTGGCATACGAATGCTCAGCACTCGCAAGTCCTATGAAGTCGGCGACACCTTGGAGGCCGAGGTTCTCTGGCGCAATGTCGGCGACAAAA
>JANNDD010000162.1:0-10001 GCA_031387365.1 Armatimonas sp.
TGCCGTCCTTCCCCACTTTCAAGCGCAACGCTCGGGAAAGATCGTCAATCTCTCGGCCACACTTCTCCAGCGTCCCGCGCCAGGGCAGGGAGCCCATGCGATGGCAAAAGCCGCCGTACTCGCCTACACCCGCTCACTCGCCCGCGAAGTCGGTCCCGAAGGCATCACGGTGAACGCCGTCTCGCCCGGTATGGCGCTCACGGAGTTCTCCGAGAGTCTTCCCGAGTCACTCAAAGTCGCCGTCGCAGAGCGCACGCCGCTCCGTCGCCTAGCCATCCCCGAAGACGTCGCCCGCGCCGTGTTGTTTTTCTGCTCCCCGCTCTCCGACTTCATCACGGGAGCGAACCTCGCCCCCGACGGCGGTCTGGCAGTGCTTTAGTACACTACTTTATTAAGCGGATACTCGACGAGGCCGCTGGCACCGGCGCGCTTGAGGCGGGGGATGAGCTCGCGGGCTAAGTGCTCCTCGATAATGATCTCAATCGCAAAACCCTCATCGCCCCAGAGAGGGCTGACCGTGGGTTTCTTGAGCGCGGGAAGCTGCGCGATCACTGCCTCAAAATCCTCTTTGGCGACATTGAGCTTAAGCCCGACAAGCCCTCCGGCGTTCAGCGCACCCGTGAGAAGCATCGCCAGGCTCTCGATCTTGGCACGCTTCTGGGGATCCGCCCAAGACGCTTTGTTGGCCACAAAACGCGTCGTCGAGATAATAATCGGGTCGCCGACGATGCGCAGCTTATGAGCTTTCAGGCTGGAGCCCGTCTCGGTATTCACCACAATCGCATCTACGAGCTGCGGCACTTTCATCTCATCAGCGCCCCAGCTAAACTCGACATGCGCCGTGACCCCGTTGGCTGCCAGCCAGCTTTTGGTCAGCCGGACATACTCCGTGGCGAGGCGTTTGCCCTCCAAGTCTTTTACGGACTGAATTTCGGAGTCGGCAGCAACAGCGAGAACTACACGGATCGGGTTGCGGGTTACCTTGGAGTAGGCCAGCTCACAGACCTCGACCACATCTACGCCGTTGTCCTCGATCCAGTCACGGCCCGTCAGACCCGCATCAATCACGCCATCTTCTAAGTAGCGCGGAATCTCCTGGGGGCGCATCAGTATCGCCTCAATCTCCGGATCGTCCACGGTGGGATGGTACGAGCGAGAGTCCACGCGCACGCTCCAACCGGCCTGCGCAAAGAGTTTAAAAGTGGCATCCTGTAAGCTGCCCTTGGGCAGTCCAAGCTTCAATTTCATAATCGTCGCTCAGTATATCGCGCCCCAAAAATATATTTTTTAAGTTTTGTCACATTTGTGCAATCGGCCACGTCTAACCAAATAAGGAAAGCAATGAAGAGCGCCGTGCATGTAGACGAGAACTTAACCGCCCTTCCCCGACTCCTCCCCGAAGGGCGGATCGAGGAGGAACCGCTCCCGTCTGCGTTTCATGAGCGCTTCCCCGTTTTGTTGATCGGGCAGCGGACACAGGGAACCATCTGGCCGGATCACTCCGAGAACGCAGAGGCACTAGAGTGCTACCGAGAAGGCTACAAGGCTTTTCACGAGGATCAGGATGCTGTCGCGGCGATGCGGGCCTACGAGCAGGCACTGGAGCACGACCCCCTCTACTTTCGGGTTTGGGTGGAGCTAGCCGTGGTGTGTTTGATAGACAATACCGCAGCGAGCATTGAGAAAGCGGAGGGAATCTTCGCTCGGCTCTGCTCCATTGAGCCCGATGGGGAGTGGCTGACCCGAGAAGTGGCGAGTATCTTGCGCCAGAACTTGGGCTACACCCGGATTGTACGCTACCAGCGGACAGGGGATAGAACCTATCTTGAGCTGGCGGACACGGAGTATAAGCTAGCCAACGCGCTGGCGGAGCAGGAGCGGCTAGAACTGCTCTGCTCCTGGGCTTACGTAAAATTAGAGCGGGGAGAAAAAGAGAGCGCGGAGCGTCTGTGGGAGCGTGCCGTCAAAGCGGCACCCTCTCCGGCCACTCTCGCGGAGTTTGTGGGTAAATTTGCTTCGCTTGCGGTACTATGGAAGCAGGATTCGAGAGTAAGATCATGAAAAAATTAATGCTTTTAAGCGTTGCAGCATTGTTGCTGACCGCCGTCGTTGTTCCAGCCTATGCACAGGTTGGCGTTCCTCCGCCTCCGCCCACTAAGGGCGGTTCGTAGTTTAAGAGATCTCTGGAGAAGGAGGCCTAAGACAATGAATGCACAGGCACTAAATGCACTACAGGGGCTCAAAGCATGGCACGACCAAGCTGCCCCCCAACCTACCCAAGCCACTATTTCTGCCGCACCGAAGCGACAGACCAATAAAGAGCTGCTTGCTGTTATCCGTGAGAGCGCAAACTCCAAGCGGGAGCGTGATGTTGCTGCGGAGATGCTGCGACGCCAGGTCAAGTCACTATGCGCGGCAACACTCGCGCGCCAGGCGCGCACCCTCATGGCCAATGAGCTGGAGGATCTAACCCAGGAAGTGGTGATCCGTCTGCTTCAGAGTCCTGCGAGCACGGAGCCGACATCGGCCTACATCGCTCGGATCGCGACTAACCTGCTCATTGACCGCCAGCGCCATCTCGTGCGCCGTGGTCAGGACAAGCAGGCATTCTCCCTCGACGACACCGAAGACGGTGAGACCCGCGACCTGCCTGACCTAGAGACCCGTGTTGAGGAGAGCGTCTTGGTGCGCATTCAACAGAGGGCGATCCGTGAGGCACTGCTCACTTTGCTCAAGCCCAATGAGGCTCTTGTTGTGCTACGCCGCGCTGAGGGCGCTAGCCACGATGAGATCGCTGAGGAGCTAGGTACCAACGCTGCCTGTGTCCGAAAGCAGGCCGAGCGTGGCCTCAAGCGCCTGCGGGAGCACGCCGAAGCGGGACGCTTCGCCTTTGCCTTCGCTTAGACACCGACGTTGATTTTTTCACAGGCAACCGCCCTCTGTGGCGGTTGTCTTAGTTTGTATATGGACGCACTCAAAGGCATTGGCCTCTTACTCAAAACACCGCGCCTCTGGCCGCTAGCTCTTGTGCCGGGGCTAATCGCCTTGGTACTCTATGTGCTTTTGGGAGTGATCGGCTGGCAGCGCTACGGTGCGGGCTTGGAAGACGGAGCACGGATCGCCGCACTTCTCTTGTATCTCGTGCTTTTCCCCTTTGCCTTCTATCTACTGGGAAGTAGTTTTTTGGGGGTGGTCTTCGATCCGCTGAGTCGGGAGACGGAGCGCCTGCTTGATGGCACGGTGCTCGACTGTCCGCTCAAGCCACTCTCACTTTTTGGCGACACGTGCAAGCGGCTTCTGCTCAATGGAAGTATCTGCGTACTTGCTTTTGCCCTGGGGCCGGTTCTGGGCTCGGTGGCAGGGGTGTGCGGTGCGGGACTGATCAGCCTTCTGGACTACACATCGCCCGCGTTTCTGCGGCGCGGCACGACACTTGGTCCTCAGGCGGGCTTGCTGCTCAAGAAGCCCGACATCTACACCCTTAGCTTTGCTGCCGTTGCCGGGATCCTCTCCCTTGTCCCCTTTTTGGGCCTCTTCTTCGCCCCCGGCCTGATTGTCGGTGGGACACTTCTGGCTCGTCGTCGGCTACAATAGCATTTGTGATTGTTTTTGGAATTGAAACAAGCTGCGATGAAACAAGCGCAGCCGTAGTGGTAGATGGGCGGACGCTGCTTTCTAATGTAGTGGCCTCGCAGATGGAGGAGCACGCGCGCTACGGCGGCGTGGTGCCCGAGCTGGCGAGCCGCCGCCACGTAGAGCAGCTGATTCCTGTCTTTCGACAGGCGCTTGCCGAGGCAACCTGTACGTGGGCCGACATAGACGCCATCGCGGTGACCAACCGCCCTGGGCTTCTAGGGGCGCTTCTCGTGGGAACCTCGGCGGCTAAGGCACTCGGGATGGCACTCAAAAAGCCCGTGATTCCCGTGCACCATATCGAGGCGCATCTCTACGCGAACTGGCTCACCCCCCCCGCCCCTGAGAATGGGGGAGCTGTTGCTGATTATCCATCGGTTGCGCTGGTGGTAAGCGGTGGGCACACGGACTTATTTCACCTGCGCGGTCACGGTGACTATGTTTTACTGGGCCGCACGCGCGACGATGCCGCGGGCGAAGCTTTTGATAAGTGCGCCCGGCTGATGGGCCTGGGCTATCCGGGGGGGCCTGCCGTGCAGGAAGCGGCAGAGCGCGGCAACCCGAAAGCAATGACGTTCCCGCGTGCGCTTTTGCCAGGGACGCATGAGTTTAGCTTCTCGGGCCTCAAAACCTCCGTGCGCTACGCCTTGCAGGGTGAGAACTTACCCCCCATTGCTGATATTGCTGCGAGCTTCCAAGAAGCGGTGGTAGATGTGCTGAGCAAGAAGACGATCGCGGCAGCAAATGAGCTTGGAGTCGAGCGCATTTTACTCGCGGGAGGTGTCTCCGCAAACACCCGCCTGCGCGCTGTGATGCAGCAGCGCTGTGATAAAGCGGGGCTCTCGCTTTTCTACCCACCCGTAGCGCTCTGCACCGACAACGCCGCCATGATCGCCTGCGCGGGCTACTGGTATCTGCAAAACGGACGCACTACCACGCTGGACTTTGAGACCCGCGCCTCCGAGCCACTGGCTGTGGTGCGTGTATGATCTATAACCTCCTTCTCTTTTTTCTCTCGCCGTTGTTCTTGGCCTACTATCTTTTTCGGCTGGCAACGGGCAAGGAAGACACAGTTCGTTGGCGGGAGCGCTTTGGTTATTTTCCTCTGTTAACGGGGGCTAGGGGGCAAAAAAGCTTCTGGGTGCATGCGGTCTCGGTGGGGGAGGTGATGGCGGCCAAGCCTATCTTACGTGAGCTACGCCAGCGCTACCCGGAGGCGTTTTTGTTGCTCACCACGACGACGCGTGGGGGGAGGGAAGTGGCACAAGGCGTGGCGGAGGCATCGGCGGTGGCATACTTTCCTCTGGACTTCCCGTGGGCCGTGTCACGCGCCTTGCGAGCGATTCAGCCCGATGCAGTCTTGCTGATGGAGTGGGAGATCTGGCCGAACTTTCTGGCGGCGGCGAAGAAACAAGGCGCGAAAGTCATGGTGCTCAATGGGCGCATCTCCGACAAAGGTCTGCGGCGCGGGCTCAAAGCACAGGCCTTGATGAAAAGTGGGCTGGCGCGGGTGGATCTCTTTGCGATGCAGTCGGGCGAGGACGTGCGCCGGGCGGGTTTGGTCGGTGCGCCTCTTGAGCGAGTGCAGGTGTTTGGCAATACCAAGTTCGATGAGTCCGCGACAATGCTAAGCGCCGAAGAGCGCACTAAGCTGCGCGATGAGCTAGGGATTCCTCAAGATGCTCCTGTCTGGATCTGTGGCTCTACCCGCGATGGCAAAGAGGGGGTCCCCGATGAGGAGCTGCTGGTGGCCGAGGCAGCGAAGCGTGTGCGGGAGCGTTTTTCGGCACTTGTCTTGATTGTTGCGCCTCGGCATCTGGAGCGTGTGGAGGCAGTGAAAGCACACTTGCCAGGAGCCATTCAGCGCACTCAGGCTCCCCTATTATTGGGGGCGGGGGGGGCTAAAACACTCATTCTGGATACGTTTGGTGAGCTGGGGCGTGTCTATGCCATTGCTGATATCGCGTTTATCGGGGGCTCGCTTGCGCCGTGGGGCGGGCAGAGTGTATTCCAGCCGCTCGCTCAGGGGGTTCCCGCACTTTTTGGCCCGAACATGAACAACCAGCGTGATATCGCGGCTCTGGCAATCACAGAAGGTGTGGGGGAGCAGGTCATGGATGTAGCAGGGCTGGCCAGTGCCGTGAGCCGCTGGCTGGCACTCTCGGAGCAAGAGAAGGCCACTACGGCGGCAAAGGCACGCGCCCTGATCGAGCGGAACCAGGGCGTGTCGGCACGGTGCATTGACGCGATGGAGAGCCTTCTTGGACGCTAAAGCACTACTTGAAGAGAAAAGTCTTCGAGGAACGCTGCTCCGCATGACAATGACGCCGCTTGCGGGGCTGCACTTTGTGGGGCTTGAGCTGTATCTGCTGCCCTACCGACTGGGGATTCGCAAGCGCTACAAGCTCCCGGTGCCCGTGATCGCGATTGGGAATCTCAGCTCCGGGGGGACGGGGAAGACACCGATGGCGGCACTGGTGGGCCAGCTTCTGCGCGAACAGGGGCTTAGTGTGGTGCTACTCTCGCGAGGGCATGGGGGGAGCCACGAAAAGGAAGGTGGCGCCAAGATCGTGAGCCGGGGAGATGGGCAGCTCTTGCTCAGCGCAGATGTTGCCGGAGATGAGCCAACTTTGCTTGCGCAGCTTCTGCCCGACGTGCCGGTGATTGTTGGGCGGGACCGGCGAGTCTCCGGCAGCTTAGCCTGCGCACAGTTCGCCCCCGATGTGATCCTGCTCGATGATGCTCTGCAGTTCTGGCAGCTCCACCGCGACTTAGATATTGTTTTGCTTGATGCGCGTCGCCCTTTTGACAGTGGCTGGATGCTCCCTCGTGGGCTACTGCGTGAGCCGCCGTTCCATCTGGCACGTGCCGGGATAGTCGTCCTCACCCGTGCTGACCGGGTCAGCTCGGAGCAGCTGGAGCGTGCCAAAAGAGCGGTTCAGCGCTTCGCCCCCCGTGCTGCTCTCTTTACGGCGACCCATGAGCCGACGGGCTGGGTGGGGCTCGACGGTGCGCAAAAGACTCTAGAATTCTTTGCTGCCAAGAGTGTGATTGCTTTTTCTGGTATTGCAGATGGGCAGGCTTTTCGTTCCACACTGGAGGCTTTGAAGCTCTCTCTGAAAAAATTCTGCGAGTTTGGGGACCATCATACCTACAATATAGAGGAGACACTCGCTCTGATTGCGCAAGCACCGCAAGGACTCTTTGTTACGACGGAGAAAGACCTGATGCGGCTACGGGCACTCTGGCCAGCGGAAGGGCCAGCACTCTGGGCACTACGCATCCAGATGAGGGTAGCGCACGGCGAGAGTTTCAGTAGGAACCTATTAAATTTTTATGGCCGTACGCGAGAAAACACAACGCAGGACAAACCGCCTGCCTCTCCCTTCCCCAGCCACGACTGAGGTTGTACGGCTCTCGCCGCTTGTGGTCGCTCCGCTAGTAGGAGTGGGATTTTTCGCGATCTTCTTGCTCCTGCGCGTGCCTTTGCTTAGTAAGAGCCTGGTGCCGCCCGGAGTGCTTGCTCTGTCCCTGGGAAGTGTCCTCGCTCTTGTTCTGGCACATGTTCAGAGAGCGCAGCGTGAGATCGCGACGGCGCGACAGCAGCAGGAACAGGCCAAAGAGCACCAACAAAACCGCGAACGCTATCTTAAAGCCCTCGTGGAGCTAGAGCGCTTGCTTCTGGCAGATCACCGGGGGCAGGCACTAGGCGAAGTACTTCCCCTGCTTGGTGATGCCACTCGGGCGGATCGGATCTACCTTTGCCAGTGCTATCCCGATCAGAGCGAGTACTATGCGAACCTTCTTGCGGAGTGGTGTGCCTCTGGAGTTGCCGGGCAGATCAACAATCCTGCTCGAACCGATGTGCCTCTCTCCAAGAACTTCCCACGCTGGATTCAGGAGCTGGGGGACTCGAAGTTCATTGTAGGGCAAGTCAGCACTTTCCCAGAAGAAGAGAAGCGCCTGCTCGAGACACAGGGCATCTTCTCCCTCTTTATTCTTCCTCTGGTGATTGAAGGAGAGCTCTGGGGCTATCTTGCTCTGGAGAGCCGCCGTGCACCGCGACAGTGGTCCGCTGAGGAACAGGGCTACCTTGCCATCGCTGCCGAGGCGATCACGGGCGCACAGGCACGGCGCAACAGTGAGCAAAACACACTCCAACAAGCACTCCATGACCCCCTGACAGGCCTCTCTAACCGCCGTCGTTTACGAGAACAACTGGAGCTGTTCATTGAGCGGGCACAGAAAAATCACACGTCGGTGGTGGCGGTCTATATGGATCTGGATCGCTTTAAGCAGATCAACGATACGCTAGGCCATGCGTTTGGTGATCGGTTTTTACAGTACGTGGTGCGCCGAAGGCTCCTGCCCACGATCGGGCAGAAAGATCTACTGGCACGTGTGGGGGGCGATGAGTTTATCTTGATCATGAGTGAGGAGAACCACTCCGATATCATTAACAACGCGGCGAAGATGGCAGAATCTCTTCTTAAAGCCCTTACAGAACCGATCTTGATGGAGGGACAGGAGCTGGTGATCTCCGCCAGTATCGGGATCAGCCGCTTTCCCACCGATGCCCAGGATGCAGATGCACTGATTAAGAATGCGGATGTGGCGATGTACCGCGCCAAAGAGGAGGGAAGAGGTGACTTTCGCTTCTTCACGCCCCAGATGAACCGCACGACCAAGGAGCGCTTCGAGCTGGAAGCAGATCTCCGCCATGATCTCACACGTGCACAGCCCTGCGATAACTTTTTGCTCTACTTCCAACCGCAGGTGGACGTGGGCAGCGGACGGATGATCGGTGTCGAGAGCCTGGTGCGTTGGCGGCATGCCAAGCGCGGCCTCGTCTCTCCTGCGAAGTTTGTCCCGATCGCGGAGGAGACTGGCCTGATACAGCCGCTGGGAGACTTTGTTCTCAACGCTGCCTGTGTGCAGGCGGCTGCCTGGGTGGCATCGGGCAGCCCACTCCGGGTGGCAGTGAATCTCTCGGCACAGCAGCTCCGTAATCGTGAGCTCCCTGCACAGGTAGCCGAGGTGCTGGCACGCACGAAGCTCTCTGCGAACTTCTTAGAGCTGGAGCTGACGGAGACCGCGCTCCTAGACGATATCCCGGGGGCGCTGGTGGTGATGAACGCCCTCAAACAGATGGGAGTGACTCTCTCACTAGATGACTTTGGCGCGGGGTACTCGTCGCTCTCTCATCTGCGGCACTGCCCCTTCGATGTGGTGAAGATAGACCGCTCCTTTGTTAAATCTATCGTGGGAAGTGTACGCGATCAGATGCTCGTCAAACATCTGGTACAGCTTGCCCATGATCTTGGGATGAGCATCGTGGCTGAGGGAGTGGAGACCACCGCACAGTGCGACATCCTCCACCGCCTCGGCTGTCGCCACTTCCAGGGCTATCTTTTCAGCCCCCCCGTGGAGCCCGCTGAGCTGGAGCGCCGCTTCCTCAAGCCCAACGCCTCTCTGGCGGCGTAAGTCAAATGGCATATATAATCACAGGATGGGCACACATCCTGTAAAAACACCCGCATCGCGCCTCTTTACGGGGGTGCGCGTTCTACTCGCCTGCTTCCTCGCCGTGGGGATTTGGAAGACGGTCAGCGGATTCTTACACGAAAAAGGCAACCTGTTGCATGAAGGCAACAATAGGCTTCTTGCACAGACTGTCGAGACGCGATCCACAATAGACCCTTCTTCCCAGTCACTAATACAAACAAACCATACTCTATTAGACGAAACTCTAGAGCAGGTTGCCCAGAGACAGGCTGAGGTCAATAATCCATCTTTTAATAAGCCCTTGCCTATGCCACCAGAAAGACCTAAAAGTGGTAATAACAATGAGCTTCTTGCGTGGGCTGTCGAGGTAGGAGATAGTACGCTCGTCAAAGACCTCTTGAGGAAAGGCACTGATCCAAATGTAAAAATCGAAGGGGCGAAAAATCACCTCGCGGAGGCGGCTTGGAACGGTGACCTGACAATCGTGAAGTTGCTTCTACGTTATGGAGCGGACGTTAACCCTAAAGGCGATAGAATATCTCCGCTTGCCTGTGCATCGTACAGCGATTCGGATGGTTTGCCGATAATGAAGCTACTAATTCGCCACGGTGCGGATGTGAACGCTCGCTTTGACAGTGACACGACCGTCATGACTATCGCCCAGTATCATGGTGGCGATGAGGCAGTAGCCCTACTGAAACGGCACGGTGCCCGTCGGTAATCTCCACCACGCCCCCCTTCGCGAAGCCGGAGGGGGTGGCCGAGGAACGAGGCCGGGGGAGGTTAGCCCGGCACGGGCTTTGCGGCACGCAGTGCCACTGCAGACGCCGGTTTCCAACCGGCGGCTAGAGGCGGGCGCTGAG
>JANNDD010000500.1:0-6731 GCA_031387365.1 Armatimonas sp.
AGTGTCACTGCCCTAGACACAGTCTGGGAGGGCCTCCTCCCGCTGGGCCGTGGCCGTGCGCTGAGCGAGCTCCCCGGCTGGCTGGAGGCGCGGCACGGCAGGACGATTACGCACCTCGGGGCGGGTTATGATGCCACCCAGAGCCCGCTGGAGCAAAAAATTCTGGAAGCGCGGCGGCCTAAGGACGAGGCCGAGCTGATTCTCATGCACCGTGCCGTTGTTGCGACGGCGGCGGGTTTTGCAGCAGCACGCTCCGTCCTCCGAGAAGGCCTCACCGAGCGGGAGCTGCAAATCGAGATTGAGAGCGCCTTTGCACGCAGCGGCGCGACCGGCGTCGCCTACGACACCATTGTCGGCTTTGGCCCTACGTCCGCGATCTTTCATGCGGAGCCGGGCAGCCGGGCCCTTGCCATCGGCGAGCAGGTTCTCATTGATGCAGGAGCGGAAGTGGACGGCTACTGCGCCGATGTGACCCGCACGCTCCCGGGGCCCGGCGGTTTCACGAGCCAGCAGGAGGAACTTATGGCTTTACTGGGTGGCGTCGAGCGGGCGTGCTGCCTGGCGTGCCGTCCGGGAGTCGAGTGGCACGAGATCCACCGCATCGCCGCACGCGGCATCGCACAGGGGCTCCGAGACTTCGGGATTCTGCGCTGCTCCGCCGAGGAAGCCCTGGAAACCGAGGCCATTGCCCTCTTCTTCCCCCACGGTGTCGGGCATCTTGTGGGCCTGGGCGTGCGCGATGCGAGTGGCGTCGGGCCGGGACGTAGCGCAAAACGGCGCTACTGCGGTGTCACACCACGCTGCGATCTCAAGCTGGAGCCCGGCTTCCTCGCAACGGTCGAGCCAGGAATCTACTTCATCCCCGCGCTCCTCAACGACCCAGCAAATCGCGAAAAATACGCCACGCAGGTAGACTGGGAAACCCTGGGGCGCTGGCTTACTCCGGGGGGCTTCCGCATTGAGGACGATATTCTGGTCACGGATGGCGAGCCGATCAATCTGACGGAGGAGATTCCTTACTAAGCCACCAAAGCTCGGTGCCAGCGGGAAGTGTATCGGGAGCGAAAGGGTAAGAAATGGTCAGGTGCACGGAGTCGGTCAGGCTTACCAGCGCCGTGCCGTCTAGCAGTCGCCGGGCGGGAATCCCAAAGGCCAGCAGCTCGGAGGTAAGAGTTATGTCGTTGGGAAACCGCAGCTCCAGAAGCTCGCCCGGCTTGAGCCGCTTCAGCTCAGGCCGGAAGTCTAGCTCCTCCATCGCCAGTCCGGGCAAAAGATACAGCCCCAGCTCATCTCGCTGGCACCCTGCAATGGTCAGCACAAAGATCATTGCTGCTATTGTAGCCCAAACTTAAATCGTCGCTTCGCAACCACAGGCGAACATGAGCATAACCGGCGAGACATAGGTTTCCTCGGGCTGCCCCGGGCGAAAATGCGTGACGGTACTGGTCACCATATCCAGCGTGACGACATCTCGAATCCCCTGACTGAGATAGAACGGCACCCCCACTTTGAGGTCTTTGTCCTCGTAACGCTTGCTGATAATCTCGATGATCGCCTCGGGGAGAAGTGTCACCGCACCGTCTTGCTCGTCTTCGTCAGGCTCGCGGCAGAAGATCGCAATATCCGGACGCTTGATCGAGTCATCCGGAAACTTAACATAGGCACCGGAAATGTGCGGGCCCGGGGCATTCTTTAGATTCTGACGAATGTGGTAGATGCGATCCTGGTGCTTGTAGGAAGGAAACGCCTCCCAGGTCGTCAGCCCCCCAGCCATCTCCAGCTTGACCCCAGACAGCTCCTCCACTTGTTGTGCCAGTTCAAAGAAGTCCATGCCCTATTTTATCGCGAACCTACGCCGTGCTATAATCCCTAACAAATTGGGTGGTATTGCGATCTATGTTCCGTCTGTTTTTTCTTTCTGCCTCCATGCTCTACATCGGCCTCATGTCTTTGTTTGTTGAGACTTCCCATACTGTTGTAGAAGATCGCCATATTTTTGTCTACAACAGACTCGCAACGTTTCTTGGGATTGGCTTCAATACTATCCCCCTTCTCGCAGCATGGTATCTGCTTCGAGTGAAGAAAGACCGGACAGGGGCGGGGATCATGCTGATGGTCATTCCTCTATTTGTATTTTTGATTCTCCCGCAGTATTTCCTGGAGCGCGTCGAGGTAAGTGCAACGCAGCTTAAACATCGCCGCGAACCGCCTCACACACGCTTCAATGCCGACATTGCTTTTACGGATGTTTTGTCAGGCATCGAACTCCACTACCAAAATGGCAAGCGAGGGTATAGATTATTTCTCAAAAATGGACGAACACTAGAGCTTCCGGCTAACACAGTTCTCACGGCAGCAGCAGACACAGTGACAGCACAACTTCAAGCGCATCACATCCCAATGACCAAGGAGGTCGTGCGCCAAGAGGAGAATTAACGATCTCCTTCGCGACTTTCAGAAGAAGCCTATTGTAGCCTGATACAATCAAGACTGATGGAAGACACGATTTTCGGCAAGATCGCGCGGGGGGAGATCGCTGTTGAGCGGCTCTACGAAGACGAGTGGGTTGTGGCCTTCCCCGATCTAAATCCACAAGCGCCCGTGCATGTGCTGGTGATCCCCAAGAAGCCCGTGAAAAATATCTTAGACCTTGGGCCCGAAGACCGTGAGATGGCGGGAAGCCTCTTGCTGGCCTGTGCCGCCGTGGCGCGAAAGCTTGGCATTGATGCCAGTGGCGTGCGGGTTGTTTTGAACGCGGGCACAGACGCCGGGCAGAGTGTCTGGCATCTTCACGCCCATGTGCTGGGCGGCAGGCCGCTGAGCTGGCCTCCGGGTTAGGAAGTACGAATGACAACCACTAGCACTGCGCCCCGCACTCGGCGCGTTTTTTACCCCGACTCCGATGGAAAACCTATGGCCGAGACCGATGTCCACGCCGATGTCATGACGGACAGCAAAGAGGCGCTCCGTGGCTTCTTTGCCAAGCGCCCCGATGTCTATGTCTCCGGAAATAATTTTGTCTATTTTGAAGAAGGCAGCCCACGCGCCCGCGTCTCGCCCGATGTCTATGTCGTCTTTGGCGCGGCGATGCGCCAGCGCAACTCCTACAAGTGCTGGGAAGAAGACGGACGCCTGCCCTCAGTGGTAATTGAGATTACCAGCAGGAAGACCAAAAACGAGGATATTGTCACCAAGTATGCTCTCTACCAGCGCCTTGGTATTCACGAGTACTTTCTCTTTGACCCGACGGGCACACACCTGAAAGATCAGCGGTTGCGTGGCTATCGCTTGGATGAGGCGGGCAAGTACCAGCCGATTGCGCACACCGAGGAGCGTCTGTTCAGTGAGGAACTCTATCTAGAGCTGTTCGGCGAAGGTACTCGCCTGCGCTTCTACGACCCGACAAACTTCACGCTCTTGCCCACACCCAGCGAGCTACGTCGCCAAGCTGCTCGCGAAAAACAGCGAGCTGATTCTGCCGAGGCACGTGTCACAGAGCTTCTGGCGGAGCTAGAGCGCCTGAAAGAGAACTCATGAGCGAAGAAACAGAAAAAAACAAAGAACCTCTCTCACGGCGTGATTTCCTGCGCCGGGCGGGAAAAGAAGCGGTGGACACGGGCACCAAGCTCGTGCCGGGCGGGAATCTAGCACGGCAAGCGCTGGGGATGCAGACGACATCCGCCCTTCCCTGGTGGAACGTCATGGCAAAATGGCGTCAAAAAAGAACCGATGAAGAAACAAAGGAACAAGACACTGGAACCGACAACGGATAACTTACTGCGGGTCGCCAAAGAGGCGGCCTATCTCTGTGGCAAGCGGACGCTTGCCTACTTCAACACGGGCGTTCTTGCGGAGATGAAGGGCGATAACACGCCCGTCACCATTGCGGACAAAGAGGGCGAGCGCGTTCTGCGCGAGTGCATTCTCTCCCACTTCCCGGATCATGCGATTCTGGGAGAAGAAGAGGGCGCTTCGGAGGGAACGGCTCCGTTTCGCTGGGTCTGCGACCCGATTGATGGCACCAAAGCCTTCGTGGCGGGCGTCCCACTCTACGGCACGCTGATCGGGGTGGAGCGTGAGGGGGAGATTGTCGCGGGCGTGATCTATCTGCCAGCACTCGATGAGATGGTCGCGGCGGGCAAGGGGCTTGGCTGCACCATCAATGGCCGTACTTGCCGGGTCGCCGATAAGCCGCTGGAGCAGGCCGTAGTTGTCTGTTCGTCTATTGTGCGCTCCCAGAAGCGCTCCGAGGCGTTTGCCCAGCTCACGGAGAAGACCTACCTTCAGCGCACCTGGGGCGATGCCTTCGGCTACGCAAGAGTGGCGATGGGCCAGCTTGACATCATGCTCG
Source organism: Armatimonas sp. (assembly GCA_031387365.1). Lineage (GTDB taxonomy): Bacteria > Armatimonadota > Armatimonadia > Armatimonadales > Armatimonadaceae > Armatimonas. The sequence goes on from JANNDD010000500.1 coordinate 4,352, forward strand.
ACCCCGTCAAGAGCCCTTGGGATGTGGGCCCGATGCCCGTGATCTTCGCCGAAGCCGGTGGCCGCTGCTCGACCTGGAAGGGCGAGAGTGATATTTACGGACGCGACTTCTTTGCCACAAGCGCGAGACTCTACCCCCAAGTTCTAGACATTCTCGCCAGCGCCCCCGACTTCTAGACCGCAGGATTTCAAGGCTTCTCGGTCAGCGTTTCCAGATTGTCGTGTCCAGATTGAGAATCGCCTGTGCCACTGCGGTGGCGCAGGCGACCTCAATGGGATTGAGTGCGGGGTCGGTTTTCTTCTCCCCCACTGTCAGGAGCTTTGCCGCGCCAGCAGGATCAGCGGTGAAGAGCTGGCGCTCCGTGGCGTAGAGCTGCTCCAGAAGACGCGCCTCCGTGGGCGTGGGAAAGCGTGTGGCGAGGGTTCGGAAAGCGAAGACAACGCGCTGCGTATCCGTCATGCCTCCGTCGCGGACAATTTTCTCGCCGAGCACGCGGGCTGCCTCAACAAACTGCGGGTCGTTGAGCAGAACCAGTGCTTGCAGCGGCGTGCTCGTGTTCTGTCGCCGCGCCGTGCACACCTCGCGCCCACTGGCATCGAAGGCCATCATGTTGGGCAGCGGAGCGGTGCGCTTCCAGACCGTATAGAGGCTGCGCCGGTAGAGATCGCCCCCAACACTTTGCCGGTACGCCGGGCTCATGCTGTTGGCCTCGCGCCAGAGATCTCCTGGCTGGTACGGGCTCACGGGTGGGCCGCCGAGCTTTGTGTCCAGCAGCCCACTGGCCGCCAGCGCCACATCGCGAATGGTCTCCGCTGAGAGTCGGTAGCTAGGAGCGCGGGCGAATAAAATATTCTGTGGGTCGCGCTTCTGCAAATCCGGCTGCTGAGCACTTTTCTGACGGTAGGTCTGGCTGAGCACGAGCTGCTTCACGAGGCGCTTGACATCCCAGTCGCGCTGGAAATCTTTTGCGAGCCAGTCAAGAAGCTCGGGATGGCTCGGCAAGCGCCCCTGAATCCCAAAGTCCTCGCTACTCTCCACAAGGCCCCGCCCAAAGAACTGCTGCCAGAAGCGATTGACCGCCACCCGCGCTGTGAGGGGATGATCCGGGCGGGTCAGCCAGCGAGCAAGATCAAGCCGACTCGCACTACTCCCCTCCTTTCCCGTTATCGGGAGGAGGGGCCGGGGGAAGAGGGTCGGCAAAAAGGCGGGAGTGACGCGATCAACACGGTTCTTGTCGGTCTTGGGGGCATCGTAGGCACCGCGTGCAAGAAGATAGCTGGGGCGCGGGGTGGGCAGCTCCTCCATCGCCATCACTTCCTGAATCGGATCCTCGGCGCGCCAGACTTTCTCTCGTGCGGCGGTGAGTTTCCCTTGGGCAGCGCGGGTCTCGGGGTCAAGAGCGGCAAAGTAGTACTCACGGAGCTGATCCAAGGGCGGGTTGGCTCCACCGACAAGCTCCAGCGGCGTCAGCGCACGACTGTAGACGGAAAGCTCATCAATCAGTCCGCCTTTGAAGCCTCGGTCGCGGAAGCGCTGCCCAAAGGCGAGTGCATGCGTTCCGGTGCCTTTCCAAAGATGATCCCTCAGAATGGTAGTTCGGGCGAGTGCACCATTCACGTAGAGTTTCATTCCTGCGCCGGTACTTGAGCCATCGTAGGAAACGCTCACACGCATCCACTCGTTGGCGGGCACTGCGCTAGTGGCGCGAATGGCGAGGGCATTACCAGGCCAGTGGCGCATCATGCGGGCTTGCAAAATCCCGTTCTCGATCATCAGGTCGTAGCCGTAGGGCCCGGCATCGGTGCCCGCACTGGAGGTGTAGACCACAACGGGGTCTTTGAGCACACGCGCGTCCTTCATCCAGAAGTCAATCGTAAACGGCGTGTGGCGGGTAAAACGCGCCTTGTCCCCGAGGTTGATATTGTTCTCCCCATCGAGCAGCGCGGCCTTCCCTATCTTCCCTTCGACCAGCGGGACACTATCCACGTGCGGCACACCGTCTAGCGTCTCAAACCCAAAGTGCGCGCTCAGATCGGGAGCAACCCCATTGCCCACCACCTCGATGAGCTTTCGGGTCTTCTCCCAGGTGAGAAACACGCCCTCCCTCGCCTTCTTCGTCTCCGCCAGCGCCTTTTCCGCCTCGGCTACTCCCTGCTTTGCCTGCTCCAGCGCCTTCTCTTGTTCGGGCGTGGGCAGCAGCAGCGACGGGGTAGGCGTGATGCTCCCCGAGTCGTAGAGACCGTGCTCATCAATGGAGTTGAAGAAGGCAGAGAGGCTGTAGAAATCACTCTGCTTGATGGGGTCGTATTTGTGATCGTGGCAGCTGGCGCACTCTAAAGTCAGGCCCAGAAACGCCGTCCCAAATGTCCGTACCCGGTCG
>JANNDD010000552.1:0-1623 GCA_031387365.1 Armatimonas sp.
CACGGCACCCAGTACGGCGCGGACTGCCCGGTCAAGCGGGTGAACGCTGCCACGCTCCACAGCACCATCCTCGGAAGTGGGTCGTGCCCTTATAATGGCGTAAATAGCTCGGTGGCTTGACGAGGCGGGCGAAGCCCGACAAGGCAAAGAAAGCCACCTCCCTCTCCCGACAATTGAGGTTGAAAGACTTCAGGAATCGAGGAGAAAGAAATGGCTCAGTTTGAGGTTACAGTAGACGAGGCAGATTTGCCAAAATTGTTCAGCGGACAGGGACTCAGCACCTTAGTCGAGCAGGTACTTAATCAAATGCTTGCCCACCAGGTCACGGCGGCACTCAAGGCACAGCCCGGAGAGAGAACTCAAGAGCGAGTCGGTTATCGAAATGGCACACGAGAGCGAGAGATGCAGACTAGAATTGGAACCATCACCCTCAAAGTGCCAAGGACACGAGAGGGAGAGTTTAGCCCCGACCTGTGGGAGCGTTATCAACGCAGTGAGCAGGCTTTCGTTCTTGCCTTGTGCGAGATGGTGATTCAAGGAGTCAGCACGCGCAAAGTAGAAGCCATTACCGAGGTGCTTTGCGGAGCAGCGTTCGGCAAGTCTCAGATTTCCAAACTCTGTCTGGCGCTAGATCCTCTGGTGAAGACCTGGCGAGAGCGGCCTTTGGGGACATTCCCCTTCGTTTTGGTAGATGCCATCGTGGTTAAAATCCGTGAGGAAGGCCGTGTCAGACAGTGTGCCCTGCTGATTGCTTGTGGCATTGACGAGGCAGGCTACCGCCACGTGCTGGGCTTTGCCTTGGGGGATAAGGAGAGCGAGGCAAGCTGGAGCGAGTTGTTTGCGAGTCTGAAGTCACGAGGATTGACCGGAGTTGAGTTCGTCATCTCTGATGACCACTCTGGTCTGGTCAAAGCCGTGGGCAGTCATTTTGCAGGGGCAACCTGGCAGAGGTGTCAAGCGCACTTCCTGAGGAACTTGAGCGATGCGTGTCCCAAGGCTGAGGTGAAAGCGTTTCTGGCTTCGGCTAAGCAAGTACTTCATGCCCCGGATCTTGCCAGTGCTCGCGCTCGCCTGCGCGAGACGTGCCAGAGCTTTGAAGGTAGATGTAGCAAGGCAGTTGCCCTGCTGGAGTCTGCTTTTGACGAGGTGACGAGTGTGATGGTCTTGCCGATGAAGTACCACCGATTGTTGCGTACGACCAACTCTCAGGAGCGTTTGAATGGGGAGATTCGTCGTCGAGACCGCGTGATTCGCATCTATCCGAACAGGGCGAGCTGCGAGCGCCTGCTTGGTGCGTTGTTAATGGAGTTTGACGAGGCAATGACGACAGGCAAAGTTTACACCAACATGGACGACTACCATACTTGGAGACTGGAGCGATCCCAGGGATACGTTCCTAAAGACGAGGGACGCGCTTTACGGGAGGCTTTGCCAGTGGCGATGCCCTCTGCTGCTGCTTTTAAAGGAAAGGAATCTGAGGTGCTCTTGACGGTGGCCTAAACCGCTGTCGAGACGCTTTTGAAGGCGAAGCTACCAAGCTTCGCGGGCGGCAAAGCCGCCGGGGGAGAGGGAACCGTAATTACACCAAAAAAAGGACTTGACACAGAAAGCCCAGCCTTTGGG
>JANNDD010000640.1:0-2116 GCA_031387365.1 Armatimonas sp.
GCCTGCTCGGCAAAATTCTCCTCGCGCATGATGGTCAGCGCGGTGATTCCCGCCACGCAGGCCGCTTCGTTGCCGCCAAACGTGCTGGTGTGTAGATACGGGTTCTCATGGAAAACAGCGTTCCAGACTTTTGCCGTTCCCACAATCGCGCCCACGGGCATCACGCCGCCGCCCAGCGACTTGGCTAGAGTCATGATGTCCGGCGCAACATCCTCCCAGTTGCAGGCGAAGAACTTGCCGGTGCGGCAGAGACCCGTCTGGACTTCATCCAGAATCAGCAGCGCCCCGTGCTGGTCGGCGAGCTGGCGCGCGGCCTTGAGGTAGCCATCGGGGGGAATCCGAATGCCGTTCTCCCCTTGAATGGGTTCCAATAAAATCGCCGCCGTCTCCTCGTCTACAGCGGCAGTGAGTGCTGCGATGTCTCCAAACGGCACATGGACGAACCCGGGAAGAAGCGGCGCGAAAGGGGTTTTGTAGCTATCTCTGCCCGATGCCGAGAGCGCTCCGAGTGTCTTACCGTGATACGAGCCCTCGGCGGAGATAATCTTCGTGCGGCCTGACGCCATGCGCGCGAACTTGATCGCGCCCTCCAGAGCCTCCGCGCCCGAGTTGCAGATAAAGCTGTACTGCAAGTCGCCGGGGGTAATTTCAGCCAGAAGCGCGGCGAGATCGGCGAGAGGCTTGTTGAGAAATGTCTTGGACGAGAGCGGGAGGCGCTGCATCTGCTCGGTCACGGCGGCGACCACACGCGGGTTTGCATGACCCAGCGAGAACGTGCCGTAACCACCGAGACAGTCTATGTACTCGGTGCCGTGGATGTCTTTGAGTGTGGCACCACTGCCTTCCCACTCCACTTTATCGAAGCCCGCGATCTTTAGGAGAGCGAGGGCGGTGGGGTTGACGAATTTCTGGTACTTATCCGCGACATCGGCGGTGATAGAGTCAGCACGGGTGAGAGCATCTGCATCCATTCCAATATGATACCCGACCTGCTCAGACGCTCAAAAAAAACAAAGACCTGCGCACTGCGCAGGTCTTTTCTCGTTTTTGAATCTACGGATGGGAGAGACTAGCTGTCCGTGTCCGCATCATCGGAGTCATCGCCACCGATATCCATATCCTCGATATCAATATCTGCGGCAGTGATATTTTCGTCCATATCATCGAGCGAGATTTCGTCGGATTCCTCCGCCTCTTCTTCGTCCTCTTTGTCGCTTAGCTCCGCGAGGCGCAGGTAGTTTGCCTGAGCCGCGGCGGCGCTGGACTTCGACCGTGCGTGGTCGGAGACAAAGTTGACGTTTACCTGGGCGTACCAGTTAGGGATCGTGGAGATCGGGATGCCCGTGACAGAACAGCGGACTTCCTTCACTTCCTGCTCATCGGCATCCAGAAGGTCTACAGTTTGATTACTCATAGTTTTTACAAAAGTTCGGTCGGCTTGCGTGGTTTAGTAGAGTGGGGAGCGTTGGCTGTGGGCAGAAAGCCATTGACTAGCATCAGTACCCCTGCAACCAAGTAAAGCACCCACTCATAGCCCCGGTGCGCACGGCCCGGATCAAAGACCATCTTGCCCTGCAAGATCAGTCCCGCAACGCCGATGCCCAGCAAAATTATGCCAAGCAGGTTAAACGAGTTCCACCAGCGAATCTGTTTCATTATCGCCTCAATCTCACCAGTTTATCACAAGGAGTTTTTCTATGCACCAACGCGCTCAAGCCCCTGTCCGTATTGACTTTGGGGGAGCCTGGACCGATGTTGATCTCTACGCCCAAGATTTTGGTGGTGTGGTCTTCAATGCCACGATTAATCATTACGTCTCCGGTGAGCAAATCGTTTCCGACGAAGGGCTGCAAGTGCGCTACGGCTTCGAGCTTCCCACGGGCTCGGGGCTGGGAACCTCGGCAGCGCTGAACGTCTGCTGGTTTGGCTTGATTGGTGGCGGGGAAGTGCTAGACCGACGCAGAGTCGCGGAGCAAGCCTACGCGCTGGAGGAGCTTCTCGGGATTCTCGGGGGGCGGCAAGACCAGTACGCGGCGGCGTTTGGGGGCTTTAACCTCATGAGCTTCGGTGGTGGCGCAAGTGTCGAAGTCGAGAGCATAGCACTCTCTCACGAGAC
>JANNDD010000668.1:0-3496 GCA_031387365.1 Armatimonas sp.
CGTTTCATGATGTGCTGCTGAATCGGCTCGGACATCACCATGAGCTCATGGATGCCCAGGCGGCCCGCTGTTCCTGTGTTATTGCAGCGCACACAGCCTTCCGCTCCCGGCTGGCCGATTGCTTTCACGGGGAGCGGGGCACCGTACATGAGATTTAGCAGAGTTTGCTGCTCCGGGGTGGGCGGGGAGTAGGTTCGGCAGTTGGTACAGAGACGTCGGGAGAGGCGCTGGGCAAGAGCGCCAATGAGGCCCGAGGCGATCAGGAACGGCTCCACGCCCATGTCCATCAGGCGCATAGAGGCACCCGCCGCTGAGTTACAGTGCAGGGTCGAGAGCACCAGGTGCCCCGTCATCGCGGCCTTAAAGGCAATCTCCGCCGTTTCACCATCGCGAATCTCCCCCACTAGTACGACATCGGGGTCCTGCCGTAGAATCGCACGAAGCTGTGATGCGAAGGTGAGGCCCGCCTTCGGGTTGACCATGCTCTGGCTGATCCGATCCATCTCGTACTCCACCGGATCTTCACAGGTCATGATATTCGTGGCGGGGTCTTTGACCGCATTGAGCGCTGCGTAGAGCGTCGTGGTCTTCCCGGAACCCGTTGGCCCCGTCACGAGAATAATGCCGTAGGGGCGCTTGATGAGGGAGTGAAACGCCTCCAGATTTGGTTTGGAGAACTCCAGTTGCTCGATATTTTTTTGAGTCGCGCCGCCATCCAGCACACGGAGCACGACGCGCTCCCCGTAGAGATTCGGCAGAGTTGAGACACGGAACTGTACCGTGCGCCCGTCAATGCTCAAGTTGATACGGCCGTCCTGGGGCAAGCGGCGCTCCGCGATATCCAGATCACTGAGGATCTTGATGCGTGAGGAAAGCGCTGCAAACGAGGTTTTTGGCAGGACATGCATCACATTGAGATGTCCATCAATGCGGTAGCGAACCTGAAAGTCTTTCTTATAGGGCTCAATATGGACATCGGAAGCGCGCCGACGCACTGCCTCAATCAGGATTGTATTGACAAACTTGATGATGGGCGCATCGTTGGGATCGTCCATCGTGGCGACATTGTCGGCATCTTCGGCAAGGCGACGGGTCTCTGCGGGCGAGAGAGTCGCGTCGTCGTTGAGGATCATCAGAGTCGCTTCCAGGGAGCGGCTGAGCTGAGTTTTCTCGTAGGAGCGGCTGCTGGTCTGGTAGGCCAGCTCGATGGCGCGTTTAAGGGCGGTGCTCTCTGCAAGAACCGCCTTGACACGGCGCTTGGTGCGTGCCTGAACCAGATCAATTGCGGGAGTGTTCCAGGGATTGGCGACCGCGGCGCGAATCGGAGGATCCGAGAGATAGGCATCGTCTTCGGACGGCTCTAGTGGCAGCACCAGTAGGGCAAGTGCCTGCTCCCGTGGAATGCTAGCGATACCATCTTCATAGACACTCTCGCTCTCCACATTGACAAAGGTCATGTCTATCTGGCGGCTGTGTGCTGCTGTGATGTCCTGCTCGTTGACCCAGCCCTTGCTTACCAGAATCGAGCCGAGCCGCTCCCGAGTGAGGCTCTGTATCTCCAGCGCCTGCGCAAGCTGACCGTGGCTGAGTAGGCCGCGCGTGATCAGAATCTCCCCAAGGCGCTCCTTGGCTCCGAGTGTTCCGGTGGAGGGTAAGACCGCAGGGAGGCCAGCGCCGGTTGAGGGAATTGTAGGGCTGCTCGTGGTGAGTGTGGTGCCGTTGGTGAGTGTGGTGCCGTTGGTTTCCGCGAGAGTGGAGCCGCCCACCCGAGCCAGTGCCAGCGCTTCAGCAGGCGCGGTGGCGAAGTTATTTGTCTTTTCGGCGGGAGTGACGGCGAGGAAGTCCTGGAGAATCGTCCGAATCTCTTCCACCTCGAGTGGGTAGCGCAAACAGCTCCCGGCACCCGCCTCCAGCGCACGCTGACGGTTCTCGGGGGTGTCGGTATCCATTGCCATAAGAACCGGAAGGTTCTCGATTCCTATATCCGGATGCCGGATCCGGCGGCAGATATCCAGACCACTGACCTTGGGGGCATTCCAGCGCGTGATGAGTAAATTATAGACAGACTGGGTACGGGTCTCGCTTCGTGGGTTGCTTCCCTGAGTGAGCTGTTCCCAGGCCGCCTCCCCATCGCGAACGATAGTGGCGTGATGGCCTTGGCGCTCCAGTGCCTCGTGTAGCAAGAGGGCAGAGAGGGCGTCTTCTTCAACAGCTAGAATTTTCATGGAATGTTACTTTTACATAGTCGGTAACCTTGCCACAATTCTTAACTCTCTTGCGCCGTCATTTACGTTTTTTGTCTTTGCTTAGGAGCGCCCCCAGTGCTATCCCGGCGGCATAGCAGCCAAGATCTCCCCAGGAGAAGCTGCCCCCGATCGCCAGCGCACCAAGTGTTGTGTGGCGTAGTGCCTCCAGCCAGGGAGTGTGCCAGAGCTGACTGAACTCTACCAGGCAGGCGATTGCCAGTGCCTCGACTTGGCGCTTGAGGGGGCGTGTGACCAGGCCCGCTGGAATGCAGACGAGTGCGAGGAAAAGCCAGCGACGGCGGCTAGAAACGAATTCCTGCACTGAGATCCAGACCCGAGAGAGTGAAGCCCTGTACTCTACCCACACTGCGCCAGCGCGCCTCTAAAAAACTATTGAGCCCGATACTTGTCCCTGCATAGACACTCGCACTGGGAGCGAAGCCGCCTCCGTTGACACGGTCTGCCTCGCTGCGCAAATTGGCATAGACTCCCCCCGCACCCACCCCCGCATAGGGCAGCAGCTTTGGCAAGCGTAAGGGCTTATCCTCGGGCACGGTGAGCCGAAAAAGTGGCCACTGGTACTGTGCGCCAAGAAGTGCCATAAAGGCGCGGTTATTAAAGCCCGCCACTTTCTTTGTCTGCGTGGCGAGGGAAAAGTCGGGGGAGAGTCCGGGAAAGGGGAGGGGCAGAACGGGCCCCAGCCCAGGGGAGAAGCTGAACCAGTTCTCCCCAAAGCGAGAACGAACAGCGGCACTTGTTGGCAGATACGTTCCCGCGTTGAGTCCGTAGACAGGCAGGCGCAGTGGCTTAGGCGCGGGTGCTTCGGTTTGCATGTCTCAGGATACCACCGATTTTACGGTATCCTGAGACAATGAAATTCACCACGCTGCACGAGGCCGAGAGGGCAGTCGCTGCCGCCGCTATAAGCTTTGAGAGTACCCGCACACTCGCCTCCTACGAGCGCCATGCTATTCTTACAGCGGTTTCCGATGGCCTGCGGGAGCAGCGCCAGGCCTTCGCACAGCTCCTCTGCGACGAGGCTAAGAAGCCGATCCGGGATGCCCGTGTGGAGGTGGATCGCGCCTGCCTGACGTTCTCTCTCGCCGCCGATGAGGCCCGGCGCTTCGGAGGGGAGCTGCTGCCGCTCGATCTGAGCGCAGCGGCAGTGGGCAAGCTCGGGCTGGTGCGCCGCTTCCCGCTCGGCCCTATCGCTGCCGTGACACCATTTAACTTCCCGCTCAATCTTGTGG
>JANNDD010000684.1:0-1040 GCA_031387365.1 Armatimonas sp.
CGACCCTAAAACCATCACCGATACTGCAACCACCAAAGATCCGCAAGCCAAGCCCGTCGGCCTCACGGACGTGCTAATTAACGGTATCCTCGTGCTGCGAAACAGCCAGCTCACTGGAGCGCACCCGGGGCGGGTTCTCCAAAGTCGCTCCGCGAGATGATATCTCCGTCGCGGAGCGATACCATAGAGCATGCAAATAAAACCACGTGTGATCACTGAGGCTGACCGGGGCAAAGAAATTGCCATTAAGCGGGGGGAGACCTTCACGCTTCAGCTCGCCGCGAACCCTACCACCGGCTATAGCTGGTATCTACTGACCGGCCCCGCTCCCTGGATATCTGTTGCTCGTAAGTACGTCACGGATCCGCACAAGCCCAACATGAGTGGTGTGGGTGGCAAAGAGACCTTTACCTTCAAGGCGGAGAGTGTTGGGGGCGGATTTCTGCGCCTGCTCTATCTGCGCGGCTTCGAGGAAAAAATCAACACCGACAAGGCTTTCCAGGTGCGGATTGTGGTACAGAAATAGGGGCAGGGATTTGCCGCAGCTATCGCGAACCTGAGAGCATGAAAGCAAACACACTCAATATTGGGGTAGCAACCTACACGCTCCGAAATCTGCCCACCGATGCGGCGATTACGGTTCTCCAGCGCCTGGCAGTGAAGACCTGCTCGCTGAAAGACTCGCACCTGCCGATGAAGGCGACCCCAGATGAGCTCAAGGCGATTGTCGAAAAGTTCAAGACGGCGGGAATCACGCCCCTCTCGGTTGGTAATGTGGGGATGAAAGACGAGGCGAGCATGCGTGCGGCGTTTGTCTACGCCAAGGCGACAGGAGTTCCCACGATGGTCTGCGCTCCCCCCCTCGACTCGATCCCGATCCTCGACAAGCTGGTCAAGGAGTTTGACATTAAGCTTGCACTCCACAACCACGGCCCCGAGGACAAGAACTTCCCAACCCCCTACGAAGCCTACAACGCCGCGAAAGGCTTTGATAAGCGCATCGGGCTGTGCGTGGATGTGGGACACTGCGCACGCGCCGG
>JANNDD010000694.1:0-4942 GCA_031387365.1 Armatimonas sp.
GGGTCGCGATCTGAAAAAGAGGATCTTGGGCTAGACTCTTCGCCACATCCGCGTGCCATTCCATCCAGCGCCCCCCGAGAAACAGCGTCGCGGGGATTGGTTCGCCTACTCGGGCTCGGCGCTGCCTTCCAGCACGAGCCCCTGTGTCTGGGGGAACTTCTCGTACCAGAGCGCGAGGACATCGCGCAGGTGCTTGGCGTACCGATAGTGCGCTCCCGTCCCGGTGCGTAGCTCGGCTTCGTAGAGAAACTTATCGGCGGTAGTGGTGTGCTCAAACGGAAACTGCGTCCCCAGCAGAGTTTCGTAGAGATAGGCCGGGTCGCCGCTGAGAAGCTTCTCGCTCGCGAGTTTTCCCGCTCTCTCGCCCAAAGGCTGCCACTGCACTGCCTTCGGGCTCTCGTCTTGAGCGGCATAAAACCCGACGGGCATCAACGGGCAGTACTTGGTTCCGGTTCGGTGGCGGTTCAGGTCGCGGATCTCGGCAAACGCGATCCCGTCCCAGGCAAAACGCACCGCCGTGCGCCGCAGCCCCTCGCCCAGATAGGCGTAGCGGTTGTCGTGTCGCGCCAAATCGGCCACAAAATCCAGCGAGCCGGAGGGCAGTAGCACCTCCAGGCTCGCCGCGCCCGTCCCGAGACTCCCAGAGAGTTTCTGCGCGTTTGCCCGCTCCGCCGCGTGGCCCGCCGCCATGCTCTCTAGTTTCTTTGCGTGCTTGATGAGCCGTGGCGCACAGAGGCCTAGCTCCTCGCGGATCAGCTCACCACAGCGCACGGCCTCGGGCAGCGGGTGCGAGAGCAGATGCTGACAGACGCCCACCCAGGCCCGCGCCGACTGCACCAGCATGGCGTTGGTGCGCACCGCGACGGGCAGAAAGTACCGTGCACGGTCAAAGGCGAAGTTGCGGCGCATCCGCCCCGCCGCTTTCTCATTTACTCCCGCTGGGATTCTTACGCGCTCAGGTTCGTCAAGCGCCACTTGCTCCCAAAACGCCAGCGCCTCTCGGTAGGCCAAAAACGCCGCGCCCATGCGCTCCTGCCACGCGTCACCGTCTTCGACTCCTAGCTCCTCGGGCGCAAGAAGCCCCTCTTCGTCGAGCTTGATGTAGCGCGTGCTGCTCTCCTGGCCGCCTGCGGTCGGGCTGATGCGAAACAGCTCGTAGGCCAGCCACATCGAAACGCCATCAATGAAAAGCGCAATCGGCACCATGTCAGCTATGGATTGGTGGCCGTAATCAATCATCTTGAAGATTCCGTCCACGGACTTGTCCAGATTGTTCGGGTCAATGCGTGAGAGAATCGCCTCCAGTCCCTCGTTGGAGCGGGAGTAGCGTGCCCCGGTGGCAGCGAGTAGCTCGGGAGTGAGCGCCGGACGACCGGCTGAGTTGGAGGCTTCGGTGGGCCGCAGAGCGACCTGGGTGACACGCATGACGGAGAATTATACCCGAACGCCCGGCTCATGCCGCCCAATAAAATTGGGCGTCTGCAATGGCTTCGTTCCTCCGCCGCAAAGCCCGGGTACCCTCTGGGTGCGGGCTACCGAAATAGCTTCCCCAGCCTGGAACGGGCTTCGCGGCGGAACGCCACTGCAGACGCCGGTTTCAACCGGCGGCCAATGAGTCGTCCTGCTGCCCGAGCCAGCGCCCGATAAAGTGCAACAGAGCGCCCAGGCACAGAAAGGCGACTGTGCTTGCCGCTAGAATAAGAAGAATCTGTTCGTAGAGTTCCCCACCCCTGGAGCGCCAGGAGCAGCTCCACTCGGGAGCGCCGCTGGAGGGGCTGAGGCCGGAGATTCACGACTCATTGTTCTTGCTGGCGTTGCGTGACATAGGATACACGAAGGGGTACTAAAAGCGGTAGAATGCGGCTACTATGGATTTCGTGTTAGAGCCTCTGGCGGACTATGCCTGTCACACCGGTGAAGGCCCTCTCTACCATCCCACGGAAAACGCCGTCTACTGGACGGACATCCCGAACGGTCGCCTCTTTCGCTACAAATTGGAGACGGGAGAGCACGAGGCGTTTGAGATCGGTCGCCCGGTAGGCGGCTTTACTCTCCAGGAAGACGGCGACCTGCTGCTGTTTATGGATCAAGGCGCAATTGCGCTCTGGAGCCCTGGCGCGGAGCTAGATTACTTAATTGAGGAGATCTCCGAGGAGCTGGAATCGCGCTTCAACGACGTGATGGCCGACACCCAGGGCCGTGTCTACTGTGGCACGATGCCGACGGCAAGACGCGCCGGGCGACTGTATAGACTCAACCTGGAGGGAACGATCACGAAGCTGTTGGAGGGAATTGGGTGCTCCAATGGTATGGGCTTTACCCCAGATCGTAAGTTCCTCTACTACACGGACTCCACGGCACGTAAGATCTACCGATTTACCTATGTCGCGGCAACGGGCGAGCTCAAGCGCCAGCGGGCTTTTGTTGTCACGGAAGAGGGCGGCGGCGTTCCCGATGGCATGACGGTAGACAGTCAGGGAAACCTCTGGAGTACGCGCTGGGATGGGAGCTGCCTCGTGGGGTACACGCCGCAGGGGCGCGAGTTCGCCCGTATCCCCTTCCCGGTGAAGAAAGTTTCCAGTGTCACTTTTGGTGGCCCGAACTACGACCAGATGTTTGTTACCACGGCAGGCGGCCACCAGAAAGAGACAGACGGGGCGCTGGCGGGGGCACTCTTCCGGCTGACAATCCCCGGTGTTACGGGTGTCCCAGAGTACGTGTCCCGTGTTGGCCTCTGAGCCGCCCGAGCCGACGCCTGCTCGGCTACCAACCCGTGCGGAGCTGGTGCGCCGCCCACTGCCTGCCTCGGTGCTAAACAGTGTTCCAGTGACAGGCTTCCCCGAGAGCCTGCCTGAGCTGGACGGGCGGCTTGTACAAGCACTGCAGGAGGCTGCGATTCCTGGCATGGCCCTGGCGATCGCACAGGGCGGACGCTTGGTCGCGATGCGCGGCTACGGCACTCTAACTCTCGGGAGCCCAGTGGCGGTCGAGCCGACTTTGCCCGCGATGCTGTGTAGCCTCTGTAAGCCACTCACGGCGCAGGCGTTTCTGGTTCTTGCCCAGGAAGACAAGCTCACCCTTGAGGATCGAGCCGACCGGTGGATCACCATCGACCCGCGAATTACCCTGCGCCAGCTTCTCACCCACCGCAGTGGTCTGGCGGAAAAGTTTCTCGACACCAGCCACGCCGCGACGGAGGCCGAGCACGTCAAAAAAGCACTCATGGAACCGCTGGCCTTCACGCCAGGTGAGCGTTTTCTCTACTCCAATGTGGGCTACCAGGTACTAGGCCGGATCCTTGCCGCCGTCACCGGCCAGCGCCCAGATCTGTTTATCCAAAAGCGCCTCCTTGACCCCTTGGGTATTCGTAGCTACTTTGTGGCGACCTACCTCACGCCTGCCGACCGGGTACGCTACGACAGTGGCGGAGCCTATGTGCTGACTCCCCACCGCTACGACAAAGAAACCCGACGGCATATGCCCGTTCGTGATCGAGCCACCAGCCTTGCCAAGGAAGCCTTCGGTAGTTCGGATACCTCTGGCGCGGGCTGTATGAGCGCAGTAGATTTCCTCCACTTCCTCTGCTCAATCACTCCAGCGCAGCGCCAACGGATCCGTAAACATGCATCAGCGACAGGTGGTTATGGGCTCGGCTGGATGCTAAAAGACGGGGGCCTGGCGCACACGGGAATCGGGTCGGGGGAGACGCACTACGCCCTCACTCGGGAGAGTGGCGTGAGCTACGTGTGTTTTCTTCCCTCCAGCAATGACGAAGCATGCGAGAGGGTTCTTGCGCGAGTACAGAACCTGGTACTACGCCTTAAACCGTCCCCTGAGCTTCCCTGGCTGTAGGCCACAATCCCAGGATCATCCTGTATACTTTGTGAATGCCTCTCTTTTTGTCGGAAAGCGATGTCACGTCCGTGCTAACGATGCCGGATGCCATTGCGGCTCTTGAAACTGCCTTTGCTGCCCAAGCGCAAGCGGATGCGATTAACCTACCACGCCAGCGGTTTTATCTTCCCGGTGGGGAGCTCCATAGCATGGCGGCTGCAATCCCTTCGCTTGGTGTTCTGGGAACAAAGACCTACACGTCGTTTGCGGACGGCCTACAGTTCTATATACAGCTCTATTCAGTAGAAACGGGCGAGTTATTGGCATTTATTGAAGGTAATCGCCTTGGGCAAGTGCGCACGGGAGCGGCAACGGGCTTGGCCATCAAGCACATGGCTATTCTAGAGACTCCCACAGCAGCGCTTTTCGGAACTGGTTTTCAGGCGGAGACACAGGCCGAAGCGCTGGTGACGACTCTCCCTAATCTTCGCGAGGTTCAGGTCTACAGTCGCAATGTCCTTGGGCGTCAGCACTTCTGTCAGCGTATGACCGCGCACCTAAATATCCGCTTCACTCCCGCAGAAAGCCCTGAAGCCACCGTACGCAATGCCAAGGTAATTGTCACCGCAACCAGCGCACGCGAGCCGATCCTGCAAGGGAGCTGGCTCACTCCCGGAGACTTTATTGCCGCCGTGGGAGCCACCCGCCTCTCCGCCCGTGAGATAGACGAAGAGGCTGTCGCACGCGCCACGGTCGTGGCGGTGGACGATTTGAGCCAAGCACAGATGGAAGCCGCCGAGCTGCTCTTTGCCTATGAGCGACGGAAGTTCCTCTGGAAGCGTGCGATCCCTCTCTCCGCAATCGTCATTGGGCGCGCCAAGGGCCGTCCTGACAAAGACGCGATCACCCTCTTTAAGTCGCTTGGGGTTGCCATTGAGGATATCGCGGTCGCTGCCGTCGCCTACGAGAAAGCAAAAACGCTGGGGCTTGGGCGCATACTGTGAAGGCGATTCTCACCCTCGATCTGGGGACGTCCTCGACGCGTGCCCGCCTCTACGATGCCGAGACGGGCGAGCCCCTTGCGGGCACCACGTCCCAGCTCAGCCAC
>JANNDD010000719.1:0-1251 GCA_031387365.1 Armatimonas sp.
GGCGGGCTCCCCAGAAGAAGGCGCACGCGATCTCTTTCACAGCGCCCAGCGCCTCAAAGCGCTACCCGATCACATCGAGGTGCTACCCGGCGCGTTCGCTGGCTCCGTGTGTGGGCGAGCACTCTCGGGCAAGCCAACTTCTACCATTGGGTTCGAGCGGCGTCACAACAAGGCGTTCGCCATAGAGGACGAAGAGGCGTTCGTGCGCTTCATGCTCGCCGACATTCCTCCACGGCCACCACAAGCCGAAGCGATACGCCGCAGGAATCTAGGACGATGAATCAAAATCCTGGGACGATGAGAACGCCCCGAGCCGTTGGCTTGCACGAGAACCTGGGGCAGTTCCTGCTGCTCATGCTCATCAACGCTTTCGTGGGGGGCATGGTCGGGCTGGAGCGCACCGTGGTGCCGCTGCTCGGTACTCAGGTCTTTCACCTGGTGCAAAGCACCGCCATCACGAGCTTCATTGTCAGCTTTGGCATCACCAAGGCTCTTGTCAATCTACTCTCAGGCGCTTTAGCAGACCGATTTGGGCGCAAGAAGATCCTTGTGCTCGGCTGGCTCTTTGGGCTGCCCGTGCCGTTTCTGCTGATCTTCGCCCCCTCGTGGGAGTGGATCGCTTTTGCCAATATCTTGCTGGGTATCAACCAGGGGCTAGCCTGGTCCATGGCCGTGGTGATGAAGATAGACCTCGTGGGCGCGAAGCAGCGCGGGCTGGCAGTTGGCCTCAACGAGTTCGCGGGGTATCTGGCCGTGGGAGTCACCGCCCTGGCGACCGGCTACCTGGCAAGTGTCTACGGCCTACGCCCCGTTCCGTTCTACCTGGGTATCGGCTACGCAAGCCTGGGCCTCGTTCTCTCCGCGCTCTTCGTTCGCGACACACAAGACCTCGTCCCCAAAGCAGCGGCCTCCTCAACACTTCCCTTCAGGGAAATCTTCTCCCGCGTGAGCTGGAAGGATCGGCGGCTTCTGGGAGCGAGCCAAGCGGGACTGGTCAACAACCTCAACGATGGCATGAGCTGGGGACTATTTCCTCTTTACTTTGCGGCGGCTGGGCTGGACGTAGCCCATATTGGCATCTTGAAGTTTGTCTACCCCGCCGTCTGGGGACTAATGCAGATTGCCACCGGGCCACTCTCGGACATCATCGCCCGTCGCCTCCTCATCGGGGCGGGAATGGTGCTCCAGGGGATCGCCTTAGCAATGACACTTCTCGGCACGTCTTTCTCGCTCTGGCTGGCGGCAACGGTG
>JANNDD010000739.1:0-2238 GCA_031387365.1 Armatimonas sp.
TTCTACTGCTCATGCTCATCAACGCCTTCGTTGGGGGCATGGTCGGGCTGGAGCGCACCGTGGTGCCGCTGCTCGGCACTCAGGTCTTTCACCTGGTGCAAAGCACCGCCATCACGAGCTTCATTGTCAGCTTTGGCATCACCAAGGCTCTTGTCAATCTACTCTCAGGCGCTTTAGCGGACCGATTCGGGCGTAAGAAGATCCTCGTGCTCGGCTGGCTCTTTGGGCTGCCCGTGCCGTTTCTGCTGATCTTCGCCCCGTCGTGGGAGTGGATCGCTTTCGCCAACATCCTGCTGGGCATCAACCAGGGGCTAGCCTGGTCCATGGCTGTGGTGATGAAGATAGACCTCGTGGGCGCGAAGCAGCGCGGACTAGCAGTTGGCCTCAACGAGTTCGCGGGGTATCTGGCCGTGGGAGTCACAGCGCTGGCAACCGGCTACCTGGCGAGTGTCTACGGCCTGCGCCCGGTTCCTTTCTACCTGGGAATTGGCTACGCAATCCTCGGCCTCGTTCTCTCCGCGCTCTTCGTTCGTGACACGAAAGACCTCGTCCCCAAAGCAGCGGCCTCCTCAAGCCTTCCCTTCCGAGAGATTTTTGCACGCGTGACTTGGAAAGACAGGCGACTTCTAGGAGCGAGCCAGGCGGGCTTGGTCAACAACCTTAACGATGGCATGAGCTGGGGACTCTTCCCGCTCTACTTCGCGGCGGCTGGGCTGGACGTGGCCCACATCGGCGTTTTGAAGTTCGTCTACCCCGCGGTCTGGGGACTGATGCAGGTTGCCACCGGGCCACTCTCGGACATCATCGCCCGTCGCCTCCTTATCGGGTCAGGAATGGTGCTCCAGGGAATCGCTTTGGCGATGACGCTACTTGGTACGTCCTTCTCGCTGTGGCTGGTGGCGACAGTACTACTCGGGCTGGGAACGGCGCTTGTCTACCCCGCGCTGATCGCGGTGGTAAGTGATGCCGCCGAACCCGACTGGCGAGCGCGGGCACTGGGAGTCTATCGGTTTTGGCGGGACATGGGCTACGCGGTTGGAGCGCTACTTTCGGGCATTATCGCTGACCTTCTGGGCTTCGCGCCCGCCATAGGAGCCGTCGCCACTCTGACCGTCTTCTCTGGCTTCATAGCCCTACGACTGATGAGAAAGTGACTTTCCATGATCCCCATCCTTGAAAACAAAGACCCTAATGCTCCTTCTGTCTTCACCGCAGAGGGGCTTCTTCGCGAAGCCCGGCGGCAGAAGCGCCTTGAGGAGCACCCGGTTCCTGCTGTCTGCCTGCTCGACCCGGACGGCGATATCGTGCGGCAGCTCGCCGCCCGTGGCCTCTCCACTCGTTGCCCGTTCTGGGCGTGCTACCACACGGATCTTCCCCGATTTACATTGGTAGCCGAGGAGCTATTCGCCTCCGGGTGCGAGCTGCTTATCAGTGTCACGTCATCCGGGCAGATAGCACCCGTGCAGGAGCCGCCTTACTTCATTCTGCAAGCCTACTGCCGGTTCTCGAAGAGACCCAAAAGCGCCTTGATGGGGTACTTTGTATAGCGAGCATCGAGGGTGACTTTGAAAAAGGCGATGCCGACGGGATGCAAGACTCTCTGTACGTAGTTGCGGCCATTGCTCGAAGTGTATCCGCGCATAGGCAAAGATCAGGGTAACAGGGCAAGATTAGGGTAATGACTCATGGTTCGCTCATTTTGAGTGGGAGTAAAACAGATTGGTCTAGCAGACGGGTGTACACCTCTGGCCAAGAATCGAGAAGTTCAAGAATACGTTGCTGCAAGAGGTTCAAAGCGGTCACATGACGCAAAACCTGATCCGAGTGATTAACCACTGTCAGAGAGATTTCCTTGAAGGCCTTCAGCAGACTCTCCGCAGTGGGTTGCAACGTGCCACGCTTGGGATTGCCTGCATACAGTCCCAACAGAGGTTGAGGCGCGCCCGTAACCGGATCGCTCAACTCCGATAGACGACGACGCACCGCAAACTCTAATAAGCCCAAAAGACGAAGACCAAGAGCCAGAAGACGAATCATTCCCTTTACATGATCTTCCCGATTGACATACAGAGGAGAAATCGATAAAGGATGCCCTTTCAAACGACCGAAACTCTGCTCAACACGATATTCTTCACGATACAACAAAATACATGTATTCAAACTCAGGAGCTTTATTGGAGCATTAGTAACATAAACTCGCCAACCAAGAGAGGCAACATGAGACTCAATAACAGAAGA
>JANNDD010000748.1:0-5786 GCA_031387365.1 Armatimonas sp.
TGCGCACGGCTCACGCCCTGGCCGAGAAGCTCGATGCCAAGCGTGGGGACGTGCTCGACGAGCCTGTGAATGGATCTGCTGGCCTTGTGTGGGGTGATCGTCTGCTTCAGGCGGTGTGTGGGCTAGAGCTTGAATTGTTTGGGCCTGGTGGTGTTGTCACGGGAGCGAGGGAGTGAGCTGGTGAACTCAGAAGATCTCCCTAAGACGCAAAGCTCCCCGATGGATCAATCCATCGTAGAAGCTCCCGACGGCTGGAAGAGCTTCATCTCAGCTCTCCCCCCGAATCTCTACGCTCGCCTAGTGGCTCGTGCCAAGTCCGAGGGGGCAGACCTGTTCACCGAGATCGTCTACCTCTTGGCCTACTCGCTGGACAATGCCCCGCCCCCCTCGGAAATGCCTCTAGAGCCCCTCAGCGAGGCTGATGCCGAAGAACTTCAGGAGCGCACGCACCTGTCGGCTCTTGCTATGGACGAAGCTACCAAACTGGGGCAGGCAGCCCAGCAGGAGGGCAAGCCGAGTGCCTGATACCACTGTCACGGGGGCGAGGGAGTGAAGCCCGAGGAGCAGAGGCCACAGGAGGCGAAAAAGTGGCTTGAGGTTGGGAATCGGAGAACGATTGTAAACCTCGTGCTTATCTGTGTAGGCATTCTAGCCATCGTAAAGTCTACACTCGTTATTTGCTATGACTCGTTATGAGCTATGAGGTAAGACCATGAACAAATCAAAGAAAGTCACTCTCACCCTGCTGGGTATCGCGGCCTCTGTGGGACTGGGGAGCCTGATCACTACGTCTTGGAGACAAGTGCCGCTAGTCGAAGCTGCCCGTGAATTAAGCGATGCAGATTCCCCAATCTCAGGCGTAGCTAGCATATCGTGCCCGCCGATTCGCGTTGACAGCGTTACTTCAGCCTCCATAAGTATCAGCCCGACCCCTGCGCCCGAGAAGCCACTGCGCGAGGGGTGTGCGCGTTTTACGTGCGAGAAGTGCGGGCAGGAGTACGATGCCTGTTCAGGCGAAACCTCTAACGAAGAGATAAAGCAAGTGAAGAAGCATGAACATTTATCTCCCAAGACTGAAAGGAACTAAAGGCACACCATGAGACTAACACTTGAAAAACCCGAGGAAGAGAAGCTCCTGCGCCGTGTGGCCAGGTCCCGTGGCCTCAAGCCCGACGCGCTTATTCTTATGCTACTCCAAGAGGCAGAAGCACAGGAGAGTGCCTTCAACAAGAACATTGCCCGAAGTGCAGCCCTGCTCTCTGAAGCCAAGCTACGAAAGCTTTGGGACACGCCCGAAGAAGACGCCGCCTGGAGTCACTTACAGACGCCTTCCACCTTCCCCACCCACGTGGGGGCGTATCGCCGCAGAGGAGATTGTTATGATACAGACACTTGCCCTTGATATTTCAGCCGAGACCATCCGGCGTATTGCTGACGATCCTGAACGCCTGGCACACGTGGCCCGGATGGTAGAAGCCGCCTATGGTGTCGAACCTGAGCCGGTTAAGCTCTCTGCCGAGGATGAAGCCCTGATCGCGGATCGCCTGGACAGAATCGAATCCGGTGAGCTGAAAGAGGCTCCGTGGGACTCAAGCGCCCGGCGTAAGCGGTCGCTAGAGCTGCTCAAGAGAGAGTTTGGATACGACGTTCCTGCTGAGACAGAAAAAGCGGCATGAGCTGGATTATCGTCAGAAACGAGGAAGTTGAGATTGACATTGACAACCTCGCTTCTCGGGTGGCTCGCTTGCGCGGCCCTGACTATGCAGCCCGGTGGGATGAGGGCCTCAGCGTTGCTATGGACTCTCTAGCAGACTTCCCCGGCCCACGCTCCTACCCTCAGAATGTCCCAGAGAGTGAGCGCCGCCGTGCTGAGGTTCGCATGAGGCTCTACAGTGGGCCGGACAAGAAGCCTGCGCCTTCGATGAGCTGTCATATCGTCTTTGCTGTCTACGATCCCAGGCAAGGCGAGGAAGAGGGGCGGGTGCGTGTTCTGGCAGTGATCGGAACTCGGACGCAAGACGCAAGCGATGTGCTCACAGGAAGGGATTCGGAGAGCGAGGAATAACTATGATTCGAGAACATGACCGAGTGGTACTGACTGCCGATGTGCCTGAAGAGGATCTCGTCGCGGGGGACGTGGGAACCGTAGTTCACCTGTGGAAGCAAGGTGAGGCTTTCGAGGTGGAGTTCTTCACTGTGACGGGAAAGACTGCCGCTGTAGCCACGGTTCCCGCTTCGGCGCTTCGTGCTGTCACGGTGGCTGATCGGCTCCACGTCCGGGTGGCTGCGTAGCCGTGTCTGAGAAGTCAATTGATCTTGTCATTGATGTGGTCTTCTGTGTAGGGCTGCTCTTCTTCATAGGAGCGCCTATAGTGCTGGTTCCGCGTTGGCTCAACAAGAAGGGGTCTGACAGGGGCGAGGGAGTGAAGAGGGAGTGAACCAGGAGCAGAAGCCGCTCTATGAGGTTCCCACTCTGTGGTGGGAGACAAAAAAAGCAAAACGCCTTTTCCGAGGGGCTTTTTTGCTATTGGGCATTGTGATGATTGTTGTTTCCGTAGTGTTTTTGCTACGTATCAATCCTGCGAGATATTAAAACCATGAACCGACCAACTAGAATCACCCTCACCCTGCTGGGTATCGCCGCCTCCGTGGGGCTGTGGAGTCTGATCGCTACGCCCTGTGGACAAGCGCCGCAAGTCGAAGCTACCCGTAAATTAAGCGATGCAGATTCCCCAATATCAGGCGTTGGGAGCACAGTGGGCATAAGGGAGGCCATACAAGAGTACGAAAGACAGCAAGAAGAAGCCCGCTCCCAGAAAGCAACCGTTAAACTTCTCAAGGAATATAAAGGCACTCCATGAGCTTGACCATTGAAAGACCCGAGACCGAGGCCCGCCTGCTCCGCTTCGCAACATCACGCGGGCTCTCCCCACTGGATGCCCTTGACGAGCTGCTCAACGAGGCAGAAGACGACACCGGCGAAGAACAGGAAGAAGACCTTTCTACCATCCCGGACATTCTCATGAAGGTCTCCCCTAACGATCTTAAAGAGGCACAGGCTGAGATGGATGCGGGTAAGTGGGTTGCCGGGGCTGACTTCCTGGCCGAACTGAGGAGCCCTCTTGCCGACTGAGAGAGAAAGCCTTGATTTGAGAGTCTCGCAAAAGGCGACTCGCCAGATTAAAGCTGCCCGCCTTTGGCTTCGTGGCTACGATCCTCGCACCGAGAAGCGCTTCACTCGCCGCCTAGATGCTCTGCTCACTCAGCTCTGTGAGGAGCTGCCGGGTAAGATCGCCATGGCCCGCCCACCACAGCTTGACCAGAAGGCCAGCATTGGCCTACTGCGCCCTGCCTTCCAGGAGAGGTTCTACACCAGCGAAAAGAAGCCGCCGCCACGAAGCAATGCCAGCACCTGGCGCGTGTTCTACGGACTGCTCGACACCGACGGAGACAACCAGCCCGAAGTACTGGAGGTGCTGCGTGTCTACCATGCCGCCGCTGAACTCCCCTGGGATCGGATAGAGGCGCTGGAGACGGAAGAGCAAGATGATTCCCCACAGGAGACGGGTTAGGCGTGTCTGAAACATCGGCCCTCCCTCCTGAGCCAACCGCTGAGGATCTTCTCACGGTCGCTGAAGCTGCCGAGGCGCTGGGAGTGTCCGTGCCTCGCTTGCGTCGCGTCTTGGGGCGTCCTGAGTGGTCAGGACGAACGGAAACGAGAACGCGCCAAACGAGAACGGGAACGAGAACGGGAACGGTTCTAAACAGTTCGCTCCTGCCCGAGCTAAAGCTCTTCCTGGAAGAATCCAACTCTTTTCCCTCTACAGTCGAACGAGAACGAGAACAGGACGCAACGGAAACAGGAACGAGAACGGGAACGGTTCGCAACGAGAACGGGAACGAATCGAACGGTTCGGATCATCACGATTGGAAAGCCCGCGCCCTGGTCGCTGAAGCCGAGAAAGAGGGCCTGACCCTGCGCCTGGCCGACACTGCCAGCGACCGGGACGCATGGAAAGAGCAAGCAGGCAAGCTCGATAGCCGCCTAGCCGAAGCGCTGGAAGCTCTACAGAGGGCGCAGGATGAGACGCGGGCCACCCGTGCGCTCTCTGCGAGGTCCGCGATGCAGATTGAGGCCGTCGGCGCTCCAGACGTCCCCCATGCGCAAGATGCCGCATCTGAAGGCGCAAAGACCCCGCTGAACACTGTGAGGGCTCCTAGCGAAGCTCTGAAGCTTCGCCCCTGGTGGGCTTTCTGGAAGGCTAGGGGCTGATGATGGACTCGCGAACATCAGAGGCACTTAACTTCCTCTCTCCGATCTTTGCGGCAGGTCAGGAGGGTCTTGAGGTCCTGCAGAAAGCGCTGGCCAGCCAGCAAGAGCTGGAGAGATCGCGAGCCGAGGCGCTCCGCAGTCGGTACCAGTCTCTTAAGGGAGAGCGCTCTGGCCGGGGCGGGCCAATGTCCCACCCGAAAGATGCGCGTGTCCCCCTGGTCAATCAAGCGGGGCAGCTCGATCCCGAGGATACCGAGCACTTGGCATACCTTGACGGCCTGCTCAGATCAAAAGGCTGGGCATCTGGGCTTAGCCCTGACTCCGCCGCCCTTGCCGATGCTGTGATCGTCTGCTTTCTCTTCCTGGAAGATCTTCTGCGAGGAGAAGTACACCCGGACGTGATCTCTTGGTTGAATGGGAATCATATCGACCAAAGTTTTACCTTTGACCTCACACGACGAAAATACATGGAGGGCGCGACAATCACGATGCTCCACGTACCGATTCCCTTCGAAGACCTCCAGATCCAATATTGGAGCACTGGTGTCACCTTCCAGGCAATCGTTTCCCACCATCTGCGCAATGAGATCAAAGCGCGGATAGAGATGCTCGAAACGGAGCCCTCCGCAACTACTCCCGCCCTTGCTATGCGCTGTGAGGACTGCCTTTCAGCCTTCCTCATAACCCGAGGCGGGCAACGCTTCTGTAGTAACCGATGCGGCCTGAGACATGGCGAGCGGCGACGAAGAAAGGAAAGGGAATCAATATATCAGGAATAAAAACCCTAATATCAGGGTATAATTGCGAAAGCGGCTCTAAGCCGCGTGAAACTAGTAGAAAAAGCAAAAGCTCCCGCGCTGGTAACGCGGGAGCCTAGGCCAAGAGTGAAATCAGGTTGAACTTACGCCCCCGATTCAATCTGAGTATACCTCAAAAGCCGTCGCTTTGTCACTTTTGTCACTGGAGACCACTGTCGAAACTTCGACAGTAAAAAAGCGGCGGCATGACTCCTCTGTGATTCTGTCCGTCCAAAATTTGGGGACAGGTAAAAACCCCAAAAGATTTTCCGACATGCAGCGTGCTCTCTGGGCTTGATCCCCCATGTGACCGCCGCAGTAGGAGGGCCTTGCTATTACCTGTCCGTAGCAAGGCCCTCGGTATTTTTGAGGAATGGACAGATGACAATTCGAGATCGCGCCACACTCCTGCGGCGATGGAACCCTTCACCCGATCTAGTCGGGCGCTACATAGACACAGCGGCTCTGAGAGTGCGCTTCGGCAAGTACGACGGTGCCGAACTGCAAGACATTCCCGACCCTTACCTACGATGGTGCCTTGCCACTCTTGACCTCACCCGGCAGGAGCGCCGGGCAATCCAAATCCGACTTCACCAGGCGCATTTTAAGAGTGTCTTCCTCACTGCTGAGGGAGGGCTTTTCGTATGACAGTCCCCGAGTTCCTCACCCGTCTGGATTGCGTCAAGCCTCACGGGAACTATCACACCGCCCGATGC
>JANNDD010000193.1:0-6464 GCA_031387365.1 Armatimonas sp.
CTGGAACAGCGCCAACGGGTTCATCTTCTTTGGTCGGGGTGGGGAGGTTGCCAGCAACCGTCGGGAGGACCAAGAACTGTCCCTGCTGTCATTGCATCTGCTCCAGGTGAGCTTGGTGTACATCAACACCTTGATGGTGCAGGCGGTTCTCAAGACCAAACGCTGGCAGAGCCGTTTGACCGCCGAGGACAATCGGGGGTTAAACCCTTTGTTCTACAACCACGTCACCCCTTACGGCAGCTTCAAGGTAAACCTCGACACCCGACTGGCTTTGGAGTGACGAGATAGTGGATGGCATAAAACTACTCTTTTGGGTCGGCATGTAGATGCAGCAAGGGCTGATTAGCACTTTCATCCCGTTGCAAAGTATGGGCTCCTCTTTGGGTGAACCCCCTATTGCCCTAAAATGAAGGAATCGTTGTTGTACCCCTCCTACGCCATGCAACGCCAGCAGGAGAGAGAATCCACCGCCAGCCCGAGGCCAAGCCGTCGCTCCGTGGGGGAGCGGCTTGCGGACTGGCTGCTGGTGCTGTGGGGACTGGTTGGACAGGGGCGAGGTAGACTGCAAACAAATATGGAGAGTCAATCTGTTCCAGAGCCCATACGTGACGAGGAATTTTATCGCTCGAACAAATGGATTTTTTATATGGTCTGGCTTCGGGGCCAGGGACGCAGCCTTGAAGCACATCAGGTTTGCGAAGAGGCGCTCCTATTTAGACCTACCCCTTTGGCACGCTTTCATGCCGGTATTTCTTTAAAATTACAGGGCTTGCTGGAAGAAGCTGCGACACTGTTTCGCCAAGTTATCGTTGAGCAACCAGATCACTGCATAGCTCATGTATCATTAGGTGCTATTCTCATCGACCTTGGCCAATTTGACGAAGCTATTTCGGTACTGTCTATCGTTCCAAATATCACTCCTACCTATTCCACAGCATTTCTCTATATGGGAGACGCATGGAAAAAGAAAGGTGAGTTAGAATTCGCGATTCGTGCCTACCGTGCTGGGATAAACGCTGCTCCTGACGCTGAACTTCTTGTGGCGTTGGGAGATGCTCTTCGAGAGATGGGGCAACTTGGTGAGGCGATAGAGATTCTGAGTGATGCAACAGCAAAGTATCCCAATGTACCTGAGACGCATTTGGCACTGGGTAAGGCTTTTAAAGAAGCCCATCTAATCCAAGAAGCACGGGCAGCGTGGCAGAGTGTACTTCCCCTCGTTGCAAAATATGTAGATGCTCCTGATGTTTGGAGAGAGAAAATCGGTCATCTTTGTGATGAAAGCATTGCGCTCGATTCTGAGGCGCGGATACTTCTCTTAGAAAACAGTTCGGGTGGCTGAACAACATGGCTGTAAATTTCCGGCCACTTCTATTTCCCCCTCTACGAGTGGCAGAAAACTACTCTTTTTCGCCACCCTAGAATCGCCCCGCTCCGTAGAGGGAAATTGACCCCGATTTTCAAAGGGTTTTTCGCCACCCCATAGGAATTACTTTCACCCCTGCGAAATGTCTCCCTATGCGCGTTGCCCTCTATGCCCGTGTCTCCACTCATGACCAGCAGACACTCCCTCTCCAGATAGAGGCCATGCGCCAGTACGTCACCACGCGGGGCTGGACTATCGCTCGTGAAGTCACCGACATCTCGTCCGGGGCAAAGCTACGCCCCGAGCGTGAAGCCCTGATGAAAGCGGCAAGGCGGAGAGAGATTGATGCTGTCCTGGTCTGGAGGCTCGACCGCTGGGGACGCTCCCTGCCGGATCTCGTGGTGAGCCTCAAAGAACTCAGTGAACTAGGAGTTGGTTTTCTTTCGCTGATGGAAGCCTTAGACCTGACGACTCCCACGGGCAGAGCGATGGCGGGTCTACTGGCTGTCTTTGCCGAGTTCGAGCGTGACATTCTCAAAGAGCGCGTCAAGGCTGGAATCGCTCAGTCCCGCTCCAAGGGAAAGCCTCATGGCCGCCCCGCCACGACGCGGAGCAAGAAGCAGAAGGCGCAACAGCTATGGGCGGAAGGCAAGAATAAGTCCCAGATTTCCCGCGAGCTGGGCATGAGCCGAAGCTCCGTTCGAGCCTTACTGGGTGAAGAGAACGAAGGAAAGTGTTAGAAGATGGCTGGCAAGAAGAAAGAGAAGAGAAGTCCCTTGGCAGATGCCTTTCCTAGCGTCGCAGATCTGGTGCTGGGCGATGGCTACGTCGAACTGGGCTACGACTACAACACCCGAACCTATGCACGCGCTCTCGATGAAGGAGGCATGCTCTGGAGTGGCGGCGATAGTAACATGACCCTGGAGGAGCTTTTGGAGGCTCTCGACGAGGGCATTGCCCAATCGAATGAAGAGATTGGGCGCTGAGAGACCGAAGCAAACATAGTGAAATACGTATGTGGCGGCTTTTAACAGCTATGTTGACTCTGTTGCCGAATTCTGAAGGTCATTTGACGAGGGGAATCGAATCTCAAAAGCACACTCCCATCGAGTATTTAGAGGTTCAACATGTCCTTGCAAAACCAGCCACAGCCAGAGATTCCAGAGCAGACAGCAAGAGTCGCACGCGCCGCCTTCAAGAAGGGCAACCTTTTCCTCAAAATCAGGGACTCCCTGGGAACCCTCTTCACTGATGAGCAGTTCAAAGACCTCTTCCCCGTAAAAGGACAGCCCGCAGAAGCTCCTTGGAGGCTGGCACTTGTGCTACTCTTCCAGTTCGTCGAGAACTTACCGGACAGACAAGCAGCGGATGCCGTTCGTAGCAGACTCGACTGGAAGTACGCACTCGCCCTTGAATTGGAAGACCCCGGCTTCGATTTTTCCGTACTCAGCCAGTTCCGACAGAGACTTCTCGATGGCAAGGCGGAAGAATTGCTCCTTGACACCCTGCTTGAGATCTTCCAAGAGCAAGGCTGGCTCAAGGCAGGAGGCAAGCAACGCACCGACTCAACTCATGTTCTGGCCGCAGTTCGAGTACTCAATCGTCTCGAAAAGGTTGGGCAAACCATGGTCGCTACCCTAGAGAGCTTGGCCGTTGTTGCTCCTGACTGGCTGGTGAGCATCAGCCCGCCTCAATGGTTAGAACGCTATGGCAAGCGAGCAGAGAATTTTCGCCTTCCTCGCACCGATAAGGAGCGGGAAACCTGGGCCGTCCAGGTCGGCTATGACGGCTTCTATCTAATGGCCTGCATCCAGGAGTCCTCTCTGCAAGCGGTTTTGTCTCAAGTGCCCGCCGTGGTGACTCTCCAGAAGGTATGGACAGAGCAATATGAGCCAGATTCCCAGGGGCCACCGCGCTTCAAGTCATCCAAAGAGTTGCCCTCAGCGGCTGAGCAGATTGCTTCCCCCTACGACTCAGAAGCTCGTTTTGCTCAGAAACGGGAGACGGGTTGGGTGGGCTACAAGGTTCATTTCACAGAGACTTGTGATGCGGATACCCCTCACCTGCTGG
Organism: Armatimonas sp.; assembly: GCA_031387365.1. Taxonomy (GTDB): domain Bacteria; phylum Armatimonadota; class Armatimonadia; order Armatimonadales; family Armatimonadaceae; genus Armatimonas. The sequence continues at coordinate 3,437 of JANNDD010000193.1, forward strand.
TGCATGTGGAAACGACAGTGGCAACCGTCCCTGATGACAACATGCTCAGCACCATCCATCCCAAACTCGCCAAGAAAGGACTTTTGCCCCGTGAGCACCTGGTGGACATGGGCTATACCGACTCGGGGATTCTGGCTGAGAGTCTCAAAGACTTCGGGATAGATGTGGTAGGGCCGATGGCTAAGAATCCATCGTGGCAAGCTCGTGAGGGTGGCTTTGACAAGGATCAGTTCGTTGTGGACTGGGAAAAGGAGACTGTGACTTGCCCGGCAGGCAAGCTATCTCATCGTTGGTATGACTATCGGGAGGGGAAAATCAAGGTGGATAAGACTAAGACAGGCAATATCCATGTTCAGTTTTCCCGCTCGGATTGCACCCCCTGTGAGCATCGCGCCCTCTGCACTCGTGCCAAAAACGAAGCTCGTCAGTTGATGCTTTCCTCACGGGAGGAGTATGAGGCGTTGCGTACAGCTCGTCTTCGTCAAGCGAGTCAAGCTTTCATCCGGGCTTATCGCCTTCGTGCTGGTGCTGAGTCGGTTCACAGCCAGGCGATTCGCCGTTGCGATGTTCGTCATTGTCGTTATCTTGGTGAAGCCAAAACACATTTACAGCACGTGGCAACAGCGGCGGCTGTGAACCTGGTTCGTGTGTGGCACTGGCTCTGTGGTGATCCTGTGGGTAAAACCCGTGTCTCTCGTTATGCTCGGCTCGCTCCTGGCGAGGGAAAAGTGTGTGCGGCTTGAGGGGGGACAATTCGGCAACAGAGTCTATGTTTGTTCAGGGCCCAGTAGACGGAGAAGAGCCGATCTCCGTAGCGGAGTGCATCTTCGTTGCTTTGCCAGTCTTCCAGAACGCACTCTCCCCAGTCGCCGCACACGTGCCGCTGAAGGGCGTTCATGGCATCCGCGTTGTTGAGAGTATCCGCCGCATTAGTAGTGAAGTAGATCGAGCCAAGAGGAAACTTGAAATCGTTTAAAGCGTAGCTAACTGCGCTCATAGTAAGGGGTTAAGGGTAAGATTCCAGCGTTCACGCTGGAGCAGTCTGTCCTGCGGGATTCGCTCCCGCAGGACTTGACTTTAGTGAGCGGTTAGGCTACTTTTGCTTTCGAGGTGCGCTTTCCTGTTTGGGGGTGCTCCTCTTTTTGGTTACTGGCGGATTCACGAGGCGATCCATCACCCGAGGGTCAGTGACGATGAAGAGCGCTCCCAGAACCAGTACAGATACCGTGAACGAGATGTTCAGGTTTTCCATGGCGAGTTGTTAAGGGGTTAGTTAACTGGATGTTCGACCTCTCATCCATCAAAGACACATTAACATATTTGTTAATGTGTGTCAAGTGTTTTCGCACTCTGTTCTACTTCAACAATGCTATACGTACACTGAAAAAACAGGAATAATTAGAGTAGGGCCTTGACAAGAATTAACTAATTTGTTAACGTAGAATAAGAAGAGAGACGAGCTAAAAAGCTCTCGTAATTTTAGCCAGAAGAACACCATATGAAGACCAAGCAAGGTCCGCCTAGTAAGCAACAGTCATCAGATAACGGGCTACCAGTATCGGAGAGCACAAGGGCCACCGTGCAACCCTTCGCTTTTGAGGAACTGGGGCAGTGGCTTCTGAACATGCGTCTCGCGCAGGGTGTTTCGCAGCGGGAGCTCGCCGCTCGGGTGGGTGTTCTACCTCAAGCCATGAGTCGAATGGAGCGCGAGCGCTACCGTGGTGTTAGCTTTGAGCGACTAAGTCGCGTGATCGAAGCTCTGGGAATCTCCCTCCAGCTCATCGCGGCAGTTGACCCCGTGGAAAACTGGAAAGAACAGGCTCAAGAGTAGGGATACCCCTTTTGTACAGTCAGGTGGGAAAGGATAGTGGAACGCGCTCATGCGCCACTTTGTAGACACTTATGCGCCGTGAAAAGAAAAAGAGTGGTCGCCTTGCAGGGCAGCCGGGGCTGATATTCAAACAAATGCCAAGTGCTCACAGCGGTGCTACTGACCCGTTTCAAATGCCAGCCGGTATTACGGTCAGCAAGCAAGTGCTCCAAGGTGGGTTGGCATATGTCTTCCGTGACAGGGCGATTGGTGAACTGGGCAGAATCCTTGTGCAAGACCGTGGACCGGGGCAGTGTCAGATCTCCTGCGAAGTCGTCGGTGATCCAAACGATCCCATAACCGAGGTTCGCGCAGGCATCTTCTAGCCGTTGGGGAAGAGGCTCTCCGATCTGCTGGAAATGCAAACGGGTTCTGTGCCAGATTCGGGGCACCTTGGGCCTCCGCCTGTAAGCCCAGCGGGGCATGGCGAGGGAATTGAAGGCAAGCTGATGCAGTGGGAGCGTTGCGACGCTTCAGTAGCGATGTTGATTTTCGCACCGGGAGCGACGGAGCTCGCCCGTTTTGAGGACTATGCTCGCCTGATGTATCCAGAGTACACGCGGCTAAATCTGCCGACTTGGATCATTGGCCCTTCACTAGGCGGTAGCTCAATGGAAAACAGGAGTGCGGATATCTTCCAGGTCTGGCCGGTGCGTGGTTCTATGGAGCGCATGCAGCCAGATGAGTTCAATATAATGGTCCTAATAATTTAGACACGAAATCGGGCAAAACTAAGGTAGGTAATGACGATGAGAAAACAATACAGCCCGGCTTTCAAGACGGGCACCGTCCTGGACATTTTTCGTGGGGGAAAGACCATCACCCAGATCGCAGCAGACAAAGAGGTCGCACCCGCCCTCGCAGCCAAATGGCGAGACTCCGCAATGGCAGCTATCTGTAATAGCTTCGAGAGAAAAGACAAAATCGAGAGCGAAGAAGCAGAAAATGAAAGAAAAGTAGCAGAACTCTATGAACAAATTGGACGACTCACCCTACAGGTGAATTGGATGAAAAAAACTACGTCAGCAAAACTACCTTGAGTAACCGCTGCTCTAAGTCTGACAAATATGCCTGTGGATCTTTACGGAAGCGACGTTGTTGGCAACGCTCGCCGTGACGAGACTTCAAATCCTGACGCAAGCTACGCAACTTCACTAA